>CALQKQ020000001.1 GCA_943331195.2 Akkermansia muciniphila
CAAGGAGCGCGACAAGCTCAGCACGTTCCGGCCCACATCCTCCACCGCCTTTTTGTCCTCCGCTTGCACCGCAATAAACCCATCCGCCACCGTCGACCCCAACAGCAAGGCCACGTCCGTCCGCTCGCGGAACGCCGGCTTCGGCGAAGCGCTCACCTCCGCCTTCCAGTCAGGATCGCCCAACTTGTCCAACACGCTGAAAATTTCGCTCGGCACCGGAACCACCACTTCGTCAATGACCTGGCCCGGAAACTTCGTCAGATCCAATTCGCCGCCGCCCTTGTCCACTGACTCCACTGACGCCACCGCAGCCGCCGCTTTCGGCGCAGCCCCCGGCACCGGCGGAGCCGCAGGCTTTGGCGAAGCCGCAGGCTTTGGCGAAGCCGCAGGCGCAGCGCAAAGCGGACACACCGCCGCCATCATCAGGGCAGTTAGAAAAACAGGGCGAACTCGATTCATGGGCAGCGGAAGGAGGGAAACAGCAACACTCTACGCGACGATTCCGCAAAATGCCAGCGCCGCCCCGCATTTCCTCACCGCCCTCCCCGCCGCGCCCCGCGCCCTCAGTGCACCAATTTATTGAGCGGATATTCAATGATCCCTTCCGCGCCGAGAAGCTTCAGCTGGGGGATGATCTCGCGCACCACCGCTTCGTCAATCACCGTCTCCACGCTCACCCAGTCGCTGTCATACAGCGGCGAAATCGTCGGTCGGCGCAAGCTGGGAAGCGCCTCGACCAGGTTTTTCACCTGGTGGCTCGGCAAGTTCATTTTCAGCCCCACCTTGCCCCGCGCATCCAGCGCCCCCTTCAAAAGCATCGCCATGCGGGCGATTTTGCCCGCCTTCCAGGGGTCCGCCAGCGCCGCCGGACTCGCAATGAATTGCGGATAGCTCTCCATCAAGGTGTCCACAATGCGCAGCCGATTCGCCCGCAAACTAGAACCCGTTTCCGTGATGTCCACGATGGCATCGACCAACTCCGGCACCTTGACCTCCGTCGCCCCCCACGAAAACTCCACCTCAGCTTGCACCCCCTTCGATTCCAAATACCGCTTGGTCAGGCCCACCGCCTCCGCCGCAATCCGCTTGCCCTGAAGGTCTTGCACCGTCTGAATCGGCGAATCCTCCGGCACCACCAACACCCAGCGCGTCGGCCGCGGCGTGGCCCGGCTATACGGCAACTCGCAAATATATTCCACCTTGGCGTCGTTCTCCACAATCCAGTCGCGCCCCGTGATCCCCGCATCGAGAAACCCGTGGTCCACATACCGGCCAATCTCCTGGGCCCGCAGCAAGCGGATTTCCAACTCCGGATCGTCCACCGCCGGGCGATAGCTCCGCGTCGCCCCCGAGACAGTAAAGCCAGCGCGAGCCAGCAAAGCGAGGGTAGGTTCCTGCAGGCTGCCGCTAGGCAGGCCGAGTTTCAGTTGGCGGGGAGCATCGGACATAGATAGGAAAATGGGGGCTTGAAACTCCCGGACAGGTGCCGGAACGCAACCGGAATCCGTTCCCCCACCCGCCCCCCATGAAATTCTCCATCTGCAATGAAACCTGGCAGGGCCCCGACTGGACCTACGACCTCGTCTGCGAACGCATCGCCGCCCACGGCTACGACGGCGTCGAAATCGCCCCCTTCACCCTCAAGCCCAACCCCGCCGACCTCACCGAAGCCGAAGCCCAAGAAATCGGCCGCCTCACCCGCAAGCACGGCCTCGAAGTCGTCGGCCTCCACTGGCTCCTCGTCCAACCCCCCGGCCTCCACCTCACCTCCCCCGACCCCACCCAGCGCCTCCGCACCGCCGCCTACGGCTGCCACCTCGCCCGCCTCTGCGCCGCCATGGGCGGCACCGTCATGGTCTGGGGCAGCCCCCAACAACGCCACCGCGACGACCACACCTCCTGGGACGAAACCGCCGCCCGCGCCGCCGAGGTCCTCCGCCACATCGCCGAAACCGCCGGCCCCCTCGGCGTCACCCTCGCCCTCGAACCCCTCGGCCGCAAAGAAACCAACTTCCTCAACACCGCCGCCGAAACCACCAAGCTCCTCCGCCTCGTCGACCACCCCGCCTGCCGCCTCCACCTCGACGTCAAAGCCATGAGCGACGAAATCGCTTCCATCCCCGAGATCATCCTCGCCCACGCCGCCGATACCGTCCACTTCCACGCCAACGACCCCAACCTCCGCGGCCCCGGCCAGGGCGCCGTGCTCTACGAGCCCATCGTCGCCGCCCTCCGCGCCACCAACTACGACCGCTGGATCAGCGTGGAAGTCTTCGACTACAGCCCCGACGCCGACACCATCGCCGATCTCAGCCTCTCCTACCTCCACGAGGTCTTCGAACAATAGCGCCGCCGCCCTAGCCACACCGCCGCCTCAGCTAGGGGGATCCGCGCCCGCGCCCCAGCGGCATCCCCGGCCGCGCCCTCCCGTCTTGCTTTCCCCCAGCGCGTCCGCTTTGCTCCCTCCCATGATGTCGCCCCTCCGCCCGGCCCTGCTCCTGTCCCTCGCCATCAACCTCCTCCCCGCCGCCCCGCCCGCCCCACCGCGCCTCCTCGCCCCAGGATGGGAAATCACCCTCTTCGCTAGCGAACCCGATATCGTCACCCCCGTCGGCCTCGCCGTCGACCCCAAGGGCCAAGTCTTCGCCGTCGAAAACCACACCCACCAAGTCAAACCAGACTACCCCGGACCCAAATCCGACCGCATCAAAATCCTCCAGGACACCGACGGCGATGGCCGCGCCGACCGCATCCGCCTCTTCGCCGAAGGCTTCACCTCCTCCATGAATCTCGCCTTCGACCCCGACGGCGTCCTCCACCTCGTCCACCGCAACGGCGTCATCCGCCTCGAAGACCACGACGGCGACGGCCTCTGCGATAAGCAAGTCAACCTGCTCCGCCTCGACACCACCGAAACCTACCCCCACAACGGCCTCAGCGGCATCGCCTTCTCTAGCGAATACATCTACATCGGCAGCGGCGAAAATTTCGGCACCCCCTACACCGCCCAAGCCGCCGATGGCTCCCAGTTCCGCCACACCCCCGGCGGAGCCATGATCTTCCGTATGCGCCGCGACGGCTCCCACCTCGAACCCTTCGCCACCGGCCTCTGGAACGCTTTCACCCTAGCCTTAGACGGCGCCGGCCGACTCTTCGTCGGCGACAACGACCCCGACTCCCGCCCCCCCTGCCGCTTCCTCCACGCCGTCGCCGGCGCCGACTTCGGCTATCAATTCCAATACGGCCGCAGCGGCCTCCACCCCTTCGTCTGCTGGAACGGCGAACTGCCCGGCACCCTCCCCATGGTCGCAGGCACCGGCGAAGCCCCCACCGGCCTCCTCGACGCCCGCCTCGCCCGCCTCGGCCCCGGACGCGGCCAGGGCTTTCTCATGACCGAATGGGGCGACAGCTCCCTCTCCTGGTATCGCCTCCAGCCCCGCGGCGCCTCCTTTTCCGCCACCCGCGAAATCGTCATCCAAGGCGACCCCTCCTTCCGCCCCGCCTGCCTCGCCCCCGCCCCCGACGGCAGCGTCTACCTCAGCGACTGGGCCGACCGCGAATATTCCGTGCACCAAAAAGGCCGCCTCTGGCGCCTCCACGCCTCCCACCCCGAGCAAACCCCCACCGACAAACCCTTCCTCCCCATCAGCGAACCCGAACTGCGCCGCCAACACCTCGCCCAACCCTCCGCCACCTGGACCGAGTTGCAAGCCGCCCTAACGGACCCCGACCCCTACATCCTCAGCGCCGCCCTCACCACCCTAGCGCTACCCGCCTTCCAGCAAAACCTGCTCGAAAACGCCGCCGCTCCCGACCCCAAAATCCGCCAAGGCGTCCTCCTCGCCCTGCGCCGCGCCCAAGCCCCCCAAGCCGAAACCCTCCTCCGCCAAGCCCTCGCCGACCCCGACGACACCGTCCGCCGCATCGCCATGCGCTGGACCGCCGAATTGCGCCTGAAAAACCTCCGCCCCCTCCTCGAGCAATCCCTCCACGCCAACGCCACCACCACCCCCAGCCCCGAAGACTTCGCCCTCTGGCTCGCCGCCCTCGATCTCGTCTCGCGCGACGGCCCCCCCACCGCCGCCACCGCCTCCACCGCCAACGACGACCTCCTCCAAAAACTCCTCGCCGACCCCGCCACCAGCCCTAGCACCAAGGCCGCCGTGCTCCCCCAACTCACCAACTTCAAAGCCCCCGCCATGATCCGCACCCTCATGGCCCTAGCCTCCACCGGAGAGGCCCCCGTCCGCCGCGAAGCCCTCCGCAGCCTCGCCTTTGTCAGCGCCAAAGCCGCATCCACTCCCCTCCAAAAAATCGCCCTCGACCCCGCCGAATCTCCCGACCTCCGCCACGAAGCCCTCGCCGCCTTGGCCCCCAAAGACCCCGCCGCCGGTCTCCCCCTCCGCCCCCTCCTCGACGACCCCGACCCCGCCCTCGCCGTGGAAGCCGCCCGCGCCCTCCGCCCCCATCTCGCCGACCCTGCCATCAAACAAGCCCTGCAAACCCGCGCCGCCTCCGCCCCTCCCGGCGCCTTGCAAGACCAACTCGCCCTAGCCTTAGGCACCCCCCTAGCCGAACCCAGCCCCACCACCGACGCCGCGTGGACTGCTGCCTTGCTCGACACCAGCGCCCCCGCCAGCGCCGCCCGCGGCCGCCACCTCTTCTTCAACCCCGCCACCCTCTGCAGCAGCTGCCACATCGCCGAAGGCCGCGGCGCCGCCGTCGGTCCCAATCTAACCACCGTCGCCCGCGCCTCCGACCGCGCCCGCCTCATCACCTCCATCCTCGAACCCAGCCGCGAAATCGGCCCCCTCTACAGCGCCAAACAAGTCACCCTCCAGGACGGCCGCCAGCTCTCCGGCATCCCCATCCTCCCAGACCAAAACGGCATCCTCAACCTCATTCAACCCGGCGGCGCCCTCCTCCCCGCCCCCCGCGACCAGATCGCCCACATCCAAGATACCGGCGTTTCCCTCATGCCCGAAGGACTCGAATTAGCCCTAACGCTCCAGGACTTCCGCGACCTCCTCGCCTATCTCCAATCCCTCCACTGACCCCGCGAAAACATCTTGCGCGCGCCGCCCCCGGCCCACATCCTCTCCCACGATGCAAACCTGGTATTACTCCCATAAGGGCGAACGGCAGGGACCGGTCGCTTTCGAGGCCTTGCAGGCCCTCGCTCAACGCGGTGAACTCGACCCCCACCAAGACCTCGTCTGGACCGCCGGCATGCAAGATTGGGCCCCTTCCGGCACCGTGCCCGGCCTATTTCCCACCGCCGCTTCCCCCGACGCCCCTTCCCCCGACCCCGGCAGCCTTCTCGCCCCCCGCGCCGACTCCGCCCCCCTACCCGAAATCGCCCCAGGCTCGCAGCCCCTCGACGTCATCGCCTGCCTCCAGCGCGCCATCGCCCTCACCAAACGCCACTTCGGCCAAATCATCGGCATCGGCATCGTCTATTGGATCGCCTCCTCCGCCGTGCTCATCGGCGCAGAATATCTGCATGAACCCATCAAAACCCCCGTCCTACTCCTCGGCACCGTCATCTCCATGTTCTTCAACTTGGGCCTCACCCGAGTCTGTTTCAATATAATTGCGGGAGAAGCCGCCAGCGTCAGCCAACTCTTCGGCGAAGGATCCAAACTACTCCGCTCCCTCGGCGCCTTCCTCCTCTACTTCGCCATGGTGTCCCTCGGCTTCGCTTTGTTCATCCTTCCCGGGATCTACCTAGCCCTGCGCTTTGGGCTCTTTCAATATGCCATCGTAGACCGAAACCTAGGCATCATGGAGTCCCTTCGCTACAGCTCCGCCCTCACCGCCAACAACCGCCTCAGCCTCTTCGGCATGGGCATCCTCACGACCCTCATCATCCTCGCCGGAGCCCTCGCCCTCGTCGTCGGTTTGATTTTCGCCATCCCCGCAGTCACCCTAGCCATACCCCTAGCCTATCGCTTTCTCCAGTTCGGGCCCGGCGCCCTACAAGACCAGCCCGGCACCGCCCGGCACCGCCTGCGCCGCATCAGCTGACCTCCCCACGCTGAGCGCCCGACACACCCCGCCCTCCTGCCCGCTCCGCAACCCTCCCAGCCATTCGCGAAGCCTTCGGCCGCCCAAGGTAGCCAGACCGTCCCGGTCTGATTCAAAAAACCCCAAGGTAGCCAGACCGTCCCGGTCTGATTCAAAAAACCCCAAGGTAGCCAGACCGTCTCGGTCTGATCCGTTGCCGGGTCCAGAGCGCGACGCTCTGGCTACAGCCCCTGCGTCGGGTCACTGGAGAACCGCTTCGGCAATCCGTGCCGATCGTGTTCCGCCGCCAAATCACCCCTGACGACCTCCCACAAAACGAGCTCCTCGACGATTTCGAGGCGCACTCGATTTACACCCAGCTCGCTCCCTCGGCGCGGCGCAAAGCAACCATGCGCGGCAAAACCCCTCCGATCCCGAAGCTGGTTACGACCGGCATAAGGGCGCTGGCGATCAACGCCTGTCGGCGATCACTCAAAGTGCACCACCTGAAAATCACTTTCCAAGCTTCAAAGTCCACCACTTTCGAAGGTAACACCGCTCCTCCCAAGTCAGCGCCTGCGCCGCCAAGCTCGATGACGAACTCAAGCTCTGGCGCGAGCGTACCCTGCTGGCCTGTCCCTATCTCATCTTCGACGCCCGCTATGAAAAAGTCCGCCACGGAGGCCTCCTGCGCGACGGTGCCGTGCTCATTGCCATTTGCGTCGGCACCGATGGCAAACGCTCCGTCCTCGGCGTCAGCACCGCCCTGAGCGAGGCCGAAGTCCATGGACGTGAGTTCTTCTCCTCCATCGTCGCCCGCAGCATCTGCGGCACTCGTTTCATCGTCAGCGATGCCCATCTGGGCCTGGCTGCCGCCCTCCTCTGCGAGCAAAGCGACGAATGGCTCACCTCCAAAATTGATCTCAACATGAACTCCGCCACCCACCCCTAACCTAACCGCCAATTTTACAGAACAAACATTGTGCGGCCGGTCAGTTTGAATTGTCGTCAGTGCTCAGCCCTAATCGTCGTCGCACAAACAGCGCCGCTCGCCAAGTAGGTGCTAGGCCCGCGGATCCTCCGCCAACAGCCCCAGCACCAAGGCGCGCAATTCCTCCGGCTGATAGGGCTTTGGCAGGACCGCGCAAAATCCAAAATCCGCGTAGCGCGACATCACCGGATCATCGCTGTAACCAGAGGAAACAATCGCGCGCACCCCAGGGTCGAACTGGCGCAGCTGGGCCATGGCTTGAGCCCCGCCCATCCCGCCGGGGATGGACAGATCCATCACCACCAGGTCAAAGCCCACCCCGCCCAAAAGCGCTTCGCTGTAGCGAGCCACCGCTTCCGAGCCCTCGCTCGTGCACGTGACCTCGCAGCCCGCCGCGCTCAGATTGCTCGCCATGAGCTGCAAAATCAGGGCCTCATCTTCGAGCACCAAAACCCGCCGCGCCCGCCGCGGCCCCGCCACCTCCCGCCCCACCGCCGCACCCGCCACCACCTCCGGCACTGCCGCCGTCGGCAGGGAAACCCGCAACACCGTGCCCAAGCCCAGACGGCTCTCCACGCTCATGGTTCCGCCGTGCGCCTTGGTGATCGACTCGCACACCGTCAGCCCCAACCCACTGGCGTTGCTCTCCGCCCGCGTCGTAAAATACGGCTCGAAAATGTGGCTCAAGGTTTCCGCATCCATCCCTTCGCCCACATCCGCGACCTCCAAAACTAGCAGGTCGGACGCAGCCGTTAGCCGGAGCGACACCGCGCCCCCCTGCGGTTGCGCCTGCTCCGCGTTGCGCAGCAGATTGCTCCAGAGGCGGTGAATCTGGTGGCGGTCGACCTCAGCGGGACAAAGCTGCGGCGGCACCTCCAGTTGATAGTCCAATCCAGGGCGCCGCGGCCACTCCGCAAACCAACCGCGCAACAAACTCGCCACATCCGCCACTTGGCGAATCGGAGCCCCACCCCGGGCAAAGGTGAGCAGCTGCTGCACCAAATTCTGCGCTTGGAGACTGGCCCGGCGCGCCGCCCCCAGCTCTCGCCGAGCTGGCGCCTCCGCCTCCAACTGAAGCTCCACCAGCGCTAGGTTGCCCAAGAGAACCGTCAGGAGATTATTGAAATCGTGGGCAAACCCGCGCGCCAACAGGCCCAGCGACTCCAGCTTTTCCAGTTTATCCTGCTGCTGCTCCCCCTGCTTGCGGACCGTGATGTCCCGCATCAAAACCAACAAACCTTGCCCAAAAGGATAGAGCTGCACCCCATACCAGGCACCCCGGGCCTCGTGCTCCATCTCAAAGGATGCCGGGCTGCGCTGCGTCAGCGCAGCCGAAAATTCTTGGTAGTAAAGCCGGTGCAGACTGGGCGGGAGAATGTCCCAAAAAAACTGCCCCAGCAAGGACTCCCGCCGACTCCCCAGCACCCCTGCCGCCAAAGGATTCAGATAGGTGATCCGCCAATCCGCATCCAGCGCTAACAGAGGATCCGCAATGCTGCCGACGATCCCCGCCAGGTTGGGAATCGGACTGCCCGCGAGAACCTCATCAAGGGAACTGAGCCGCTGCGGCAGCCTCGGCCGCGCCGCCTCCGCCGCCAGCCGGAACAAAACCACAATGCCCGTGAGCGATCCCTCCGCATCGCGAATCGGAGTCGTGGTGTCCTCAATGTGCACCGCCCGCCCCTCGCGATCCGTCAGCAATATCGTGCGGCTGGGCACCCCGCTGACCAGCGCCGCAGAATCAAGCACCTCGCCGCTCGGCAGGGCCACCCGGAACACGCTGTGCAAAGGACGGCCCACCGCCTCCCCCGCCGACCAGCCGGTAAGCTGCTCCGCCACGGGATTCATGAAATTCACAATCCCCAACATGTCCGTGGAAATCACCCCCTCCGCCAAGCTGCAAAGCGTGGAAATAAACCGACCCTCCCTGGATTGCAGCTGGCGCAGCGCACTGTGCCGCGCGTGCGCCAATTCAATCGCCGAGCGAAGCTCGCTCTCCTGAAAGGGCTTGCGTAAAAAGCCATAGGGCTGCGCCGCCCGCGACCTCACTAGAGTCGCCTCATCGGCACAGCCGCTCAGAAAAATCACCGGCGCGGGGTGCTCCGCCTGCAAGCAGGTCGCCGCCTCCACCCCATCCATGCCCGACGGCAAATGGATGTCCATGAGGATGACATCGGGCTGCTCCCGGCGCAGCGCCGCCAGGGCCTCCGCGCCGCTGCGGCACAGGGCCGTGACCTCGAAGCCCATCCTTGTCAGGGTGGCCTCCAGGTCACGGGCCACCAGGGTCTCATCCTCAACTACCAGGATACGCAGGGCATTCATCGCAATCGCCTGGGCACGCGCCCCAGCCATACACCCATAAGGACCCTGCGCGCCTCCAACAACGGGAAATCAGCCTCCGCCCGCCCCCGGCCCCTACATCCGCTCCGTGGTGCGGATCCCCATCAGCCCCAGGCCCGTCTTGAGGGTGCGCGAAGTCGCCTCGCACAGCGCCAAGCGCGTCCGCCGCACCTCCCCCTCCGCCCGCAACACCGGACACGCTTCGAAAAAGCTGTGAAACGCCTGCGCCAAGGTAAACAAATAGGTCGCCAGCAAGTTGGGCCGAAAATCTTCCAGCACCGCAGGCACCACCTCGGCGAAGCGCGCCAAGGTCAGCGCCAACCAGCGCTCCGCCTCCTCACTGATCAGATAGGGCCCCGCCAAGTCCGGCACCGCGCCCTCCAACTTGCGGAAAATCGAGCGCGTCCGCACATAAGAATATTGCAGATAGGGTGCCGTGTTCCCTTGGAATGCTAACATCTTTTCCCAGGAAAATTTGTAGTCCGTCAGGCGATGTTGGCTCAACTCCAAATACTTCACCGCCCCAATGCCCACCGCCCGCGCGATCTCCGCCTTCTCTTCCTCCCCCAGCTCCGCGTTCTTCTCCTGCACCACCGCCAGGGCGCGCTCTTCGGCTTCCTCGAGCACTTCTAACAAACCAACGCTCTCCCCGCTGCGCGTTTTCATCATGGTGCCATCCGCCCCCAAAATGCTCCCAAAAGCCACATGCTGCAAACGGCCCGGCAAGCCCCAGCGCCGCGCCGCGTCGAAGAGCTGCTGAAAGTGGAAGGCCTGGGGTGCCCCCACCACATACCACACATCGCTAGCCTGCCACACCCGCAGGCGATGCTCCACCGTAGCCAAATCCGTGGTGGCGTAGCCGTAGCCGCCATCCCGCTTCCGAATCATGAAGGGCGCCGCCGCCCCGTCCCCCTCAGGGAAAATGCACAGCGCCCCCTCGCTCTCCCGCGCCAAACCGCTGGCCTCCAATTCCGCCACCAAGGACGGCAGCCGATCGTTGTAAAAACTCTCCCCCAGGTAATGGTCAAAGCTGATGTCTAACTTGTCGTAAACCGTCGCCAAACCCGCTAAGGAAACATCGACGCAGCGCTGCCAGATCGCCCGATTCTCCGGGTCCCCCGCCTGGAGCTTGACCAACTCCGCGCGGCAGGCGTCTCGCACCGGCGTATCCGCGCGCTCCCCCGCTTTCATCGCTTCCTCCTCCACTTTGCTCTCCGCGTTGACCGCCTTGTAAAGCCGCAACAACTCGCGAATCGGATCCGCCAGCAACGCTTCCTCGCGCAAATCCCGCTTCCAGCCATACAACACCATGCCAAACTGCGTCCCCCAATCGCCAATGTGATTGTCCGTAATCACGGTGTGCCCCACAAAGCGCGCGATCCGGGCCAGGCAGTCCCCAATGATGGTGCTGCGAATGTGCCCCACGTGCATCTGCTTCGCCACGTTAGGCGCGCTGAAGTCAATCACGATGGTGCGCGGCTCCGCCACCGCCGCCGTTCCCAATTGAGGGTCGCCCAACAGCAGCCCCAAGCGCGCCGCCAACGCCTCCGGCGCCATCGCAAAGTTGATGAAACCAGGGCCAGCCACCGTGGGCGCCGCGCAAAGCCCCGTAACGTCAATCGCCGCCGCCAACTCCCCCGCCAAAGCCCGCGGGTTGGTCTTGAGCGCCTTGGCCAACACCATCGCCGCATTGGTTTGATAGTCGCCAAAACGAGCATCCGCAGCGGGGTCCACCGCCACCGCGAAGCCCTCAGGCAAAGCGTGGCCGAGCGATCCGAGCGCGGCCGCGACGCGTTCCTGGAGCAGTTGGGGGAAAGTCATAAGCCTGCCACTCTGGCAGGGGCCAAACGATTCTCAACCGTCCATGGCGCGCCCGCCCCCGCGCCATCCAAAGCTATGACTTTCGCCGGTAGCGCCGCCATTCCGCCACTCCCGGAAGCCGATCCAACACCTCGACCAGCTCAAAAGCTTCCTCAAAGGCCGGAAAGGTGGTGTCGCCTTCCGCCGGGTCATCCAGCACCGTCAGCAGCACTTCATCGAGCTGCGGCAGCAGCAAACCGTAGATCTCCGCGCCCCCAATCACATAAACCGGCCCTTCCAAACCCAGGGCCTCAAGCGCCGCTAGGCTCGGCAGCACTTCCGCCCCCGGAGCACTTGTCAGGGTGCGCGAGAGAATCAAGTGGCGCCGGTTGGGCAGCAGTCGGCCAAGGCTTTCCCATGTCTTCCGCCCCATCAATATAGGATGCCCCGTCGTCGTCCTCCGAAAAAATCGCATGTCCTCCGGAAGATGCCAGGGCAAGCCCCCATCCTTCCCAATGACCCGGTTGGCGGCCATGGCCGCGATTCCAATGTAAAATGGTGGCGTTTTCAGTTTGTATAAAAGTTCAGTGATTCTCCCAACGAGTTGTTCTCCGGCCCCCCTCATACCGCAATCGGAGCCTTGATCGCAGGATGCGGATCGTACCCCTCGAAGCTAATGTCCTCGTAGCGAAAGTCGTCGATCGATTGAATCGCCGGATTCAGCCGCAGCGTGGGCAGGGCGCGCGGCTCCCGGCCAAGTTGCTCGGCAACTTGATCGAGGTGATTTTGATAGAGATGCAGATCCCCAAAGCTGTGAATGAAGTCCCCCGCCCGCAAACCCGTGACCTGCGCCACCAAGTGCGTGAGCAGCGCGTAGGACGCTATATTGAAGGGAACCCCCAAAAAAAGATCCGCGCTGCGCTGATACAACTGGCACGACAGCGTGCCCTCCTCAGGGTCGACGTAAAATTGAAAAAGACTGTGGCAGGGAGGCAGCGCCATCCCGGAAATCTGGGCCGGATTCCAGGCGCTCACGATGAGGCGGCGACTGTCCGGCGTCTTGCGAATCTGCTCAATGACTTGCGCTAATTGATCAATCCGCGTCCCGTCAGGAGCGGGCCACGCCCGCCATTGCGCCCCATAAACCGGGCCCAACTCGCCCTCCGCATCCGCCCATTCGTCCCAAATCGTCACGCCATGCTCCCGCAAATAGCGCACATTGGTCTCCCCTTTGATGAACCACAGCAACTCGTGGATGATGGAGCGAAGATGCACCTTTTTTGTGGTCAGCAGCGGAAAGCCGTCCCCCAAGCGGTAGCGCGCCTGCGCCCCAAAAACCGATAGGGTCCCCGTGCCCGTGCGGTCGGTCCGCCGCTTCCCCTCGCGGAGCACTAGGCGAAGCAAGTCATGATAGGTCTGCATCGGAATAAACTATTTCTTCTTTTTGGCGACCCGCTGTTCCGCCGCGGCGCGCGCTTCCGCCAAGGTCGAGGGCTGATAGCGCTCCTTCACCTGGTCCGAGCGCACGTCGTCCGCATCCCCCCAGACCCCGTTGGCTCCTGCGCTGGCCACCAGCACCTGATCGTCCTTGACCTCCATCTTCAGGGGCTGGCCGTAAACATCATAAATCGCGCCGCCCGAAAATTCCCCCGTGCGGCCATGCATGTAGCCTCCAGGTATGCGCCGCTCATCGGCCCCAATAACATTGTACATGAGCAACCCAAACTGCCGCGCATCAGTCAAATCAGGCCAAGACCCCGTTTCTTGGCGGCATTCGCTCAACCCCGCCCGCCAATCGGCCACGGTTTCTTCGTTGGCCTCCAGCAAAAACCGGGGAACCACCACCCGCTGAATGGTCCACGCCAACACCCCCGCACAGATGGCGATGGCTAGGATGGCGTATAGATAAGGCTTCACTCCTGCCCATGTTGTCCGCCCTGCCCCCCTCCATCAAGCGGCAATGCTCGCCGCCCCCACCCAGCCCCTCCCCCACCATTTGCCAGTCGCGCCGGCCGATTCGCTCCGATATAATGCCCCAATGCCCCCGTCCCTGACCGCCCCGCCCGTCGCGGCTCTGCCCCCCATCCCCGTGATTGTCAATCCCGGTGCCCGCAGCGCCACAGCCGGACGCTCCATGGCACAAATCCGCGCCTTCAGCCCGCGCATCGAATTCCACGAAACCCGCCACGCCGGCCACGCCCGCCTCCTAGCCATGGATTTGGCCAACGCTGGCGCCCCCCTCATCGTCGCCGCCGGCGGCGACGGCACCGTCAACGAAGTCGTCCAAGGCATCGCCCAGGCCCACGCCACTCAGCACACCGCCATGGGCGTCTTGCCCACCGGAACCATGAACGTCTTCGCCGCCGAACTCGGCTTGCCCTCCCGCCAACTGGAACGCTGCTGGCACGCCATCGTCGCAGGCCACACCCGCGACATCGACCTCTGGGAGCTCCAGGGGCGCTGTTTCGTCCAGCTCGCCGGCATCGGCTTAGATGCCGCCATCATCAGCGAAACCACCTGGGCCTCCAAAAAACGCCTCGGCCCCCTCAGCTACCTCCTAGCTGGTCTCAAAGTGCGCCGCCGCCCCGCCCCCCTCCTCCTCGTGGACGCCCCCGGCCAGCCGCGCCACCAAGGCACCGTCGTCCTCATCGGCAACGGCCGCCGCTACGGTGGCCCCTTCCACCTCTTTCCCCAAGCCCTCCCCAGCGACGGCCTCCTCGACGTCGTGGTCATGCCGCAACACCGCTGGCGCGACTTCTTCGCCCTCGGATGCGCCATGCTCACCGGGCACTACCCCGCCCACCGCCCCATCCACTATTTCCAAACCGAACACCTCCGCGTCCTCGCCGACCACGACGTCGCCTATGAAGTCGATGGCGAATTAGTCGGAACCAGCCGCGTCCTCAACGTCGCCCGCCGCGGCAGCCTTCGCGTCGTGGTCCCAGCCCCGTAAAATAGTTAGCGCCAGGAAAGAAGTCCGCCCGCCGGCCTCCCCGCGCCCCTTGCGGTTCGACCCTAACGCCACGCTCCGGCGCGCGCCTCGCCCCATCGCGCCCCATCGCGCCCCCGCACCATCGTGGCCAGACGCCCCGGCCGGATTTTCCTTGGCAGCTCCAGGCCCAAACAGGTATTCATTGCCAATCGATTAAAATCGCGGCCAGCGGTGGCCGCGTCCCTTCCCAACCCCCTCCACCATGTCCCCCAGCTTTCGCCAAGCCATTCGCGGCGGCCTCGCCTTAAGCGCCCTCCTCGGCCGCCTCCTCGCCGCTCCCGCCGCACCCGCCGCACCTACTCAAGATCTAGGAAAACCGCGCTTCCAAGAGCGCCCCAACGCCATCCCTTTTGCCGCCCCCTGGCAGCCCGCCCCCGCCTATAGCGGCCTCAAAGACGGCGCCTTCGCCGGCGGCGGCGTCGCCATCGGCGATGTCACCGGCGACGGCCTCGCCGACGTCTATCTCTCCAGACCCTCCGGAGGCGGACGCCTCTTTCGCAATCAGGGAAACTGGTCCTTCACCGACATCACCGACACCTCCGGCCTAGCGGAAGACCGCAGCCATTGGGCCTCCGGTTGCACCTTGGTCGACGCCGACAACGACGGCGACCTCGACCTCTCCGTCTGCGGCTACGATACCCCAAACCGCCTCTTCCTCAATTCAGGCCAGGGCCAATTCCGCGACGTGGCCCCACAAGCTGGCCTAGCCTTCCATGGCGCTAGCATCATCCTAGCCTGGGGCGACTTCGACTGCGACGGAGACGCCGACGCCTACCTCGTCACCAGCCGCGCCTACGATTCCGAGAAACTCAGCCCCGCCGACACCGCCCGCCTCAAGGAAATCGACAAGCGCCTCACCAAAGACCCCAGCACCGGCGCGTGGCGCGTCCCCGATGACCTCCGCGAAGAATTCGCCGTGGTGATGCGCCCCGGCGCCCCCTACCTCGTCAAGGCCGGCCAAGCCGACCGCCTCTACCGCAACGACGGCCCCGGACCCGATGGGGTGCCCACCTTCCACGACATCACCGCCGCCGCCGGCTTAACCGATTTCGGACGCGGCCTCGCCGCCCACTGGTGGGACTACGACCACGACGGCTTCCCCGACCTCTACGTCTCCAACGACTTCTTCGGCGCCGACCGCCTCTGGCGAAACAAAGGCGATGGCACCTTTGAAGACCAAGCCCCAGCCCTCCTGCGCCATACCCCCTGGTTCTCCATGGGCTGTGATAGCGGCGACATCAACAACGACGGCCTCCTCGATTTCATGGCTTCTGACATGGCTGGCTCCTCCCACTACCGCGATAAAATGGGCATGGGCAGCATGGACAAAAATGGCTGGTTCCTCGAAATGGGAAGCCCTCGCCAATACATGCGCAACGCTCTCTATCTCAATAGCGGCGCCGGCCTGCCCTTCATGGAGTGCGCCCACCAACTCCGCATCGCCGCCACCGATTGGACCTGGTCCGTTAAGTTCGGCGACCTCGACTGCGATGGCTGGCTCGACCTTTTCGTCACCAACGGCATGACCGGCGACTATCTCAATTCTGACTTGGTGGCGGCCAATCCCGCAGGTGGCGCCGTGCGCCAAGCCCCTCCCAAACCAGACCGCGACATGGCCTTCCGCAACCTCGGCGCCGCGCCCGGAGGAGCCTGGTCCTTTCAATTCGAAAACGTCAGCAAACCCTGGGGCCTCGACCGCGAAGGCATCAGCTTTGGCGCCGCCTGGGGCGACCTCGACGCCGATGGCGACCCCGACCTCGTCGTCAATAACTTCAATGAGGCCTGCACCACCTACGAAAACACCACCCCACCAGCCGAAGCCAACCGCCTCGTCGTCCGCCTCCGCGGCACCACTTCTAACCGCAGCGGCCTCGGAGCCACCCTGAACCTCACCGCCGCCGGCATCACCCAAACCCGCGCCATCGCCAGCGCTCGTGGCTTCTTCAGCTCCGATGAACCCGTCGCCTTCTTCGGCTTGGGCCGCGCCAAACCCCAACGCCTCGAAGTCCGCTGGCCCTCAGGTATTCAGCAAGTCATCGAACCCCTCCCCGAGGGCATAACCATAACCATCACTGAATCCGGAAAACCCCGCCCCGCCCCCGCCCCCGCCCCAAGCCTCTACGCTCCTAGCGATCTCCTATCCATCCCCCACCAAGAGCGCCCCTTCGACGACTTCGCCGCAGAACCCCTCCTTCCCAACCGCCTCTCCCGCCAAGGCCCCGGACAAGCCTGGAGCGATGTCGATGGCGACGGCGACGACGACCTCTTCCTCGGCGGCCCCGCCGGGCAAGCCGGCCAACTTTTTCTCAATCAAGGGCCCCCCTCCGCCGCCCAACCCTCATTCACCCTAGCCTCGCCCGCTCCCTTCGCCGCCGATGCCGCCGCCGAAGACCTCGGCGTCCTCTTTCTCGACGCCGACAGCGACGGCGACGCCGACCTCTATGTCGTCAGCGGTGGCGTCGAAGCCGCCGCCCAGCCTTCCCTCTATCAAGACCGACTCTACCTCAACGACGGCCACGGCCTTTTCGCCAAAGCCCCCCAGGGAGCCCTTCCCCCGGAACAAGACAGCGGCTCCTGCGTCTGTGCCGTGGATTTCGATCGCGATGGCGACCTCGACCTCTTCGTGGGCGGCCGCCTCATTCCGGGACACTACCCCACCAGCCCCGGCAGCCGTCTCCTCCAAAATCAAGGCGGCACCTTCCACGATGTCACCGCCGCCGCCGCCCCCGCCCTGAGCCAAACCGCCCGAGTCACCAGCGCCCTCTGGGCCGACCTGGACAACGATACCTGGCCAGACCTCGCCCTAGCCTCGGAGTGGGGCGCCCTACAAATCTTCCGCAACCACCAAGGCCACCTCCAACCCCTCCCCACCGGAGCTGAAACCCACACCGGTTGGTGGAACAGCCTCGCCGCCGCCGATCTCGACAACGATGGCAAACTAGACTTGGTCGCCGGCAATAGCGGACTCAATACCAAATACCATCCTAGCCCAGGCCACCCTGTCTCCCTCTACTACGGCGACTTCGACGACAGCGGACACCCCCAGTTAGTCGAGGCCAAGTCCCTCGAAGACGGAACCCTCCTCCCCGTCCGCGGGAAAAGCTGCTCCCAGGCCGCCATGCCCATGCTCAAAACCAAGTTCCCCAAATTCCACGACTTCGCCGCCTCTGACCTAAATCACATTTATACCCAGAAAAAGTTAGAATCCGCCTTGAAACTCCAAGCCACCACCTTGGAAAGCGCCATTTTCTGGAATGAAAGCCCCGGCCCCGGCCGCGTCTCCCTAGCCCTCCAAGCCCTCCCCCCCGCCGCCCAAATCGCCCCGATCTTCGGCCTAGCTTTGCTCGACCTCGACGCCGACGGCGACCTCGACCTCGCCGCCGCGCAAAACTCCTCCAGCCCACAGCGCGAGACCGGGCAGATGGACGGCGGCGTTTCCCTCCTCCTCCGCAACGACGGCAAACGGGCCTTCTCCACCGTTTGGCCCCACCTCAGTGGCCTCGCCGTCCCGGCCGACGCCAAATCCTTGGCCGCCGTCCCCCTCGCCCCCACCGGCGCCCCAGCCCTCTTTTTCGGCGTGAATCAACACACCTCCATGACCTTCCTCCCCTCCCCACCAGCCCTTCCTCTAGCCATGCTTCGGCTGCGCAGCCGCCAGGGAAATCCCCACGCCATCGGCGCCCGCATCACCTACTCCCTTCCGGGCGGCCGCCCCCAAACCCAACTCATCTCCGCCGGCGGCGGCTACCTTTCCCAGGCTCCCCCAGTGCTTCTGCTGCCCTCCACCACCGCGCAAGTCAAGGTCCTCTGGCCCGACGGAACCCAGTCAACCCACCCCTTCAAGCCAGGGGGCACCACCCTCACCCAGCCCGCCCCCTAGCCAAAGCCCGCCCATCCCGCCTCAGGCCCGCCCACTCGCCGTGGCTTCCGCAAGAACCCCTTCCAAATAACTCCGATAGTCCGGGCTGCGCGTGGAGGCAATCACCGCCTCAAATCCAGCGCGATCAATGAACTTCTGGTTGAAGGCGATTTCCTCAATGCAGGCCACCTTGAGGTTCTGTTGGCGCTCAATCGTGGCGATGTAGTTGCCCGCCTCCAGCAGGCTCGCGGGCGTTCCCGTATCCAGCCAAGCAATGCCGCGGCCCAGCAGGCGCACCTCAAGCTTGCCCTCCTCCAAGTAGGCATTGTTGAGATCAGTGATCTCCAACTCGCCCCGCGCGCTAGGCTTCTGCTGCTTCACCCGCTCCACCACGGTGTGGTCATAAACATACAGCCCAGGAACCGCATAGCTGCTCTTGGGATGTTTCGGCTTCTCCTCAATGCTGAGCACTTTCTGGTTTTGATCGAACTCCACCACCCCAAAGCGCTCCGGGTCCCGCACATGGTATCCAAAAACGCAGGCCCCCTGCTCCAGGGCCAAGGCCGAGCGGAAAAAATCTAACTTGCCATAAAAAATGTTGTCCCCCAAAATCAAGGTCGCCCCCGCTCCCCCCAGAAAATCCTCCGCTAAAAGAAAAGCCTGGGCAATGCCTTCCGGAGCCGCTTGCTCCTGATAGCTCAGCCGAATCCCCAGCCGCTCCCCGTCACCCAGCAAGTTCTCAAAAGCCGGCAGATCCTTGGGCGTCGAAATAATGAGAATGTCCCGAATCCCCCCCAGCATCAACGTCGAAAGCGGATAGTAAATCATCGGCTTATCATAGATCGGAAGCAATTGCTTGCAGGCGATACGGGTAAGCGGATCGAGCCGGGAGCCAGCTCCTCCAGCGAGAATGATGCCTTTCTTGGTCATGGGATAAATCAAATACGGTTGAATGTGCCCGGGCCTCCCGGCGCCCCACCCTAAACAGCCCGCCACAAGTCGCAAGAGCCGCTCTCAGGCATCCCGCAATAAGTGAGAAAACAGCGCCCCGAGCAACACCGAGGACAACGCCGCCGGCACCAGGCTGTGAATCGCCGCCTCCCAACCCCCATCCCACACCAAGAAATTCAGCAGCGTACCCAGCACCACCGCCGTGCCCAACAAAAAAACCGCCTGAGCGCTCAGCGCCTGCGGCGCGCCGTCCTGCTCATCGCGCACCACTTGAAAGTAGTGCCAAGCGAGACCAGCCACGATAAAAGGGAACATCCCCGCCAACTCCCTGGAAAAAAGATTGTCGTGCCCGCCCTGACTGAAATTGTATAGCCCGTGCAGCAGCACCATGCTGCTGAAGGTAGCCAGAAAAGCCGGACCATAGTTCTTCGGATAGCGCAAAAAACGGAACAGGGCGTGCCCCGTCAGCCCGCTCATCGCCAAATGCATGAAGTTAGCAGTGACAAAGCGCGTCAGCATCCCCGCGCCCCCCGAGGCCCCGTAGTAGCCAATGTTTTCCTTCAAGGCAAACCCCAGGCCCGTGCACGACGCCGCCATCAGCGCTTGCGCCGGCGTCCCCCGCCGCAGCCACAGCAGCAGCGGCAAGGCACACACCAATTTGGAAATCTCCTCGCGCAAGCCCACCCCAGCGATCTGATAGAGCAGCGCCGGCCCCGCCAACGCAGAATCCCCTAGCCCATTTCTCGCCTCCTGCAGCTCCATCAGCACCAGCGTCAGCACCGTACTGCACATCCCCAGCGGCAGCCCCATCAGGCTGATCCACCACTGCCGCCGCGGCAAGCGACAGGCCTTGTGCAAGCTGACAAACCAGACCACGCCAGTGAGGAGGCTGAGCAAAAGATAGTCCGTCATCCGCAGCAAGGAAAAGGTGTAGTCGATGCTCCTCCGTAACAAAGGCCGCACGTCTAACTGGTAGCGAGCGGCCGCCGCCGAAAGCCCATCCGGCACTTCGTGCACCGCCGCATAGTAGGCGGGATCAGCCAGCAACCGCGCCGCCACCGCTCCCCACTCCCGGCTCAACGCCAAATCCACCGCCCGCCGCCGCGCCTCCCCCCCATCCGGAAACGCCCCCGCTGCCTCATAGGCCGCCAGCGCCCCCGCATAGTCCCGCGATGCCCTCCGCAAATCCGCCGCCATTGTCGCCGGCACCTGCGGCGCCGTCGGCATCGCCAGGTTTTGCAATTGCACCCCTAACGCCGGCGGAATCACCCCGCCCAGCAGCGCCCCGTGCCAGGCCGCGAAGGCCTCCTGCTCCCCAACCGGAAGCGCGCTCGCCCCCAACAACGCCGCCAGATCCAAGCGCTCCTCCTCCTTTTCCTCCTCATCTCCCTCCTCATCCTCACCCCCAGCCGCAGACTGCGCCGCCCGGGCTGCCCGCCCCGCATCCGCCCGCAAGGCCCGCAGCAGCGCCACCCGATCGATCGGCTCGGCCTGCAACACCTCCCGCAAGGCCGCCGCGCGCCCTACCAAAGCACTCCCCACCTCCGCCCCAGGACCCGCCGCCGGACGCGTCGCCCCCAGCCAGAGCGCCGTTAAAAAAAAGACCCCCAACACGATCAAAATAGCCCGCGTCAAAACCCCCGCATCCCGGCTCAGGGCATGCAGGTGGCGGCGGGTCGGCAGCAGCGCAGGCATCAGAAAACGGCGCATTCAACCCTACTTCCAGCGGAAGGCCAATACTTTATCCAGCGCCCGAATCACCACCAGATCCCCATCCACCGCCAGATGCGCCCAGGTCTCCGATTCCGACACCTTCTTCTCCGCCACCATGTGAAACGCCGCCGGATCCGCGTCGATCAAATAAAGACTCCCATTCTGGTCCAGCGTGAGCAGGCGCTTCCCCTGACTTATCAAACTCCAGTACTCCCCAAATTTGCGATCCGTCGTCCACTCCGCCTTCCCCGTAGCCAAATCCAAGCAGGTGAACTTCTTGTTGCGCAAGTGCAGGTATACCTTCCCCCCAACCACCACCGGGGTCGACATGTAGCCTTCCGCCTTCTCCTCCCACGCCAGCGCCACCCCAGGGCTGCCCGCACTGGTCGACAAATCCCAAGCTTGACTGACACCTTGATAGGCGGTGGTGAAGAGCCGGTTCCCTTCGATCACCGGGGTCTGAATGTTCATGCCCCGAAAGGCCTTGATGACTTGGCTCCACAGCACGGTGCCATTCGCCGGATCCACCCCGCAGAGCTTCTCCCGCGTCTGCACCAGCAGTTGCCGCTGACCGTTGACGGTTGTTAGCATAGGCGAGGAAAACGCGCTATCCATCGCCGCCCCCTTTTCTTCCAATGCCCGCCACACCACCTTGCCGCTGGCCTTCTCCAACTTGCACAGCGCCGCCCCCGCTTGCACATAAATAAAATCCCCGTCGAGCAGCGGAGAACAGACAAATCCAAAACCAGGTGCCGGCTTCTTAAATTGCTCCACAAAATCCACCCGCCACTTTTCCTTCCCCGTGGCCCCATCCAGCGCCACCAAGACATCCCGCATCCCCGCCACAAACAAAACCTTCCCATCCCAAGCCGGCGTGCTGCGCATCCAGTCCCCATTGCGCGCCGCAAAAAACGGCACCCCCTGGTGGCCCTCCCACTCCGCCGTCCACACCGTCTTCCCCGTCGCCCGGTCCACCGCGTGCACCCGCTCCAGCCGCTTGTCCACGCTCTCCGTCGTGAAAACCAAATCCTTGCTGATGATAGGACCAGAATAACTCGGCCCCAGCGGCACCTCCCAAGCTAACTCCATTTTGGAAAAATCCGCCGGCCACGCCGGTCCCGACACCACCCCCGTCCGCTCCGGCCCCCGCCACTGCGGCCACTCCGCCCACCCACTCCCCGCCGACCCCAGCAACCACAGCGCCGCCGCTCCCAGCTTCACGGATCGATGGATGCCCGGGAGCCAGCCGAGCCGCGAGGAAATTGCCTGGGTTGTTTTCATGGTTGTTTTCATGTTGCCAAAGACTACGCCACAAAAAAGCCGCCGCGTCATGGTAAATCCTCAGCGCCGCACCACCCGGTAAAAACGCCGCGCCGCCGCCCCTAGCAGGACATCCTGCACCTGCCCCGCCCCCGCAGCCGTGGCCACCACTTCCACACCCGTCCGCTCCCCCACCGCCGCAAAGCTCCCCAACCTCGCCCAGGCTCCCGCCCCCAACTGCGCCGTCGCCTCCACCTCATACGTGGCCCCTGGAGTCGAGCGAAACGCCAGCGCCACCTGCGGCGGCGCCGCCGCGCGAATGCGCGCCTCCAGCAGTTGCAACTGCGGCGGGTCCGCCGCCACCGGCAGCTCATAGTCCTTCACCACCGCCTGGTGCTGCATGTTGCTGGCCCCGCTGTCCCCAGCCAGCGCCGGAGCCAACTCCGCGATCGGCTGGTACGTCCGCGTATCTGCCACCAACCCGTTAGGAAAAACCGATTTCCCCAGCACCGTGGCCGTCTGCAAGGCGTGCCACCCCTTGCCCGCATAGACCGCGTCATAGGGTTTGGCCCGCCCCGCATTCGTATTCACGTTCCCGAGCCGGTCTGCCGGGTGCGCCGTGCCTATCACCACCAAGGACGAAAGCGTCTCCAAGCAGGCCTCGCTGCGCGTGTCCGTATTGAAATCCCCCCCAATCACCAAATAATCGCTGCCCCGCGCCCCATTGTTAGCGGCGTAGTAGTCCTTGATGAAACTGGCCAACTGCACCGCCTCGTTGGGCCGCTGGCTGTCCGTGGTCGGCAAATGCACGCTCACCGCAAGCAGCTCCCGCGCCCCCGGCAGGTCAATCCTCGCCCAGGCAAAGTCCCGCTCCGCCACCGGCGAGGGCCATTCCCCCGACTCCAACAAGGGATACCGGCTGATGATCCCATTCGGAATGCTCCCCGGCCCTCCCTCCCGGTAATAACTAAACCCCGCCCCAAACGCCTCGTCCACCAGCGCCCGCACATCCGACACGGAATTTGTTAGGTAGTTGAATTCCTGGATCAAGATGATGTCCGGCTTCAGCCCCTTAAAGATGCGAATGCCGTGCCCGGGATCGTAGTCTTGGCCGTCCCCGCTCGAAATATTCGCCGCCGCAATGCGGATCCGCTGCCCGAGAGCTGGCCCTGCTCCTAGCAGGGAGCCCAGCAAAAGCAGTCGCAGGAATGTGGCAGGAAAAGACATCGTCGAGGGCGCGCCGCAGCATGGCTTTGCCGCCGGAAAGCCCACCCCATCCGCTCGCCCCCGCCCGCCCGCAAAGGCCAATTTGGCCCAATTCCCCGCCCCTCAGGGCCAGGGCACCACCAGCCGCAGCCGGGTTCCCCCGCCCCGCGCCCCCCCAATCTCCAATCGCCCCCCCAAGGTCGCCGCCCGCTGCCGCATCCCCCTCACCCCCGCCCCCGAGACCGCCGCTCCCGGATCAAAACCGCACCCGTTGTCCTCTAACTCCAAAACAAAATGCGCCGCGTCCCCACCCACCCGAACGGAAGCCCGCGTGGCCCCAGCGTGCCGCATCACATTGTGCAGCGCCTCCTTGAACACCAAGAGTACCTGGCGCTTGAACTCCAGCGGCAACTCCCGCCCCTGCACCGCCGGATCCACCGCAAAGTCGTGTGGCACCGCCGCTAACATCGACGCCGCCGTCTCCCGCAAGCGCTGCGCCAGATCCCCCAACGTGCGCGTCTCCGGGCGGATCAACCACACAATATCCCGCAGGCTCTCCGTGATCTCCCGCGACAAATGGTTGATTTCCGTGAAATCCTGACGCGCCTCCTCCGGGTGCGTTCCCTTGGCTCCGGCCATCTGGCTGAGCAAGGCGATCGTCCCCAGCCCACTCCCGATTTCATCGTGCACGTCGCGGGCAATCCGCTGGCGCAAGGCCTCCAGCTCGCGCCGCCGCTCCCGCCGGTTGCGCCGCGCCGCCCACCCCAGCCCCAACGCCGCTAGGCAACTGATCCCCAAACCCCATTCGATGAGGCGGCGCAGCACCCGGCGGCTCAGTTCCTGGCGCCGCTCTGGCAAAGCCGCCCACGCCACCTCCAACTGCCGCCGCTGCTCCAACCCATCCAGATAGGACGGCCATGCCGCCACCTGCCGCTGGCTCGTAAAACCGTCCGTGAGAAACGCGCTAGACCACCGCGGCGTCTCCCGACTATCCGATGCCGTAGCCGGACACCCCGCCGCCACGTTCTCCCCCGCGCTGAAGACCTGCAACTCCGCCAAGGCCAACATGTAATCGTTAAATCGCTCTCCTAATTTCGTCGCCGTCAGCCGAAGGTAACGCGCCCCCAGCCCCGGCACCGCCTGCACCACCGGGTTCTCTAGCGGATTAGCAAAGTCCGCCTTGCCCGACTCCCCCAACACCACGGGCTCCGCAAAACTCGCCTCGCGGGACGCCTCCAGCCGCCACCGCAGCGGAAACCCAAAACCCCGCCGCGCCGGAAATTCCACCGCCCGCGCCGGAAACATCCTCACCTCATCAATCGGGCATTCCTCCCCCAAATCCACCTGCAGCCACTTCACCGCCTGCGCCCCGCGCTCCGCCTGACTCTGAAATCCCTCCGTGCTCGAGGCCAAGATCCCACTCGGAGCCCCCACCACACTCTGGCTATCCACCAAATTCATCACCGACCAATTCCGCAGCGCCTCGTCGCTGTCGCTCACCCGCAGCGCCTCCCGCGGCAACCCCGCCGCCACATTCCGCACCCCCTGCAACACCATCAACTCCCCCAGCGCTAATAGACTCCGCCCATTGCGCCCCCACAGCTTCACCGCCGTCAGCCGCACATACCGCCCGCTCACCGGCTCCTCCGGCACCACCGAGACCGGCCACACCCCAGGATTGGGAAAATCCGCCCCCGTATAGTCTCCCAGCAACTCCGCTTCTTCAAAAGAAGGGTCGTCCGCCACCTCCACCCGCCAGCGCACCGGAAATCCATAGCCCGCTCCCGGATCCGCATCGACCGCAAAATCCGCCGGCACCAACACCACGCGGTCGATCCGCTGCTTCGATCCCAAATCCAGCCGAATCATCCGCGTCTCCGGCACCCCCCCGCGCTCCGCCGCCAAGCGCGCCCCTCGCCGCACCGAAGACGGCTTGCTCGAATAGCCAATCCGCTCGGTCTGCTGGTCCGGAAACAAACTCGGCAAGCCCGCCAATTCCTGCTTCATCCGCACCTGCTCCGCCTCCAGCGCCCGCCACTCCGCGCTAAACCACCCGCTAAACCACCCGCTAAACCTCTCGCTCAACCCACCCTCCCCCACCTGCCCCCGGCAACCTCCAAGCAACGCCAACCCTAGCAAGCCAGCAGCCCGGAGACCTCCCTTCACGCTGCGCCTGCCCGTCTTCATGTCATTGAATTTCTCGCGGAAACGTCCCCCGCCTCGCCCCCCGCCTCAGCGGCGCTTCACCTCATAGCCTCCCAAATCATAGGAAAACTGGCTAGCCGGAATCACCGCATTCTCCTGCAATCCGCTGAACACGTTGTTGACCCACGACCCATCCCGCAAATGCACCTGCATCGCCCCCAGCCGGTGCGTCGTCTGATGCAGCACCATCACCAACTTGCGCACCGCAAAACTAGCCCCGGGCCCGATCGGCTTCACTTCCAGATTGTCCCAGCCCTCCGCCCCCTTCAAGTCCAGCACCTCAAAGCGCTCCAAAAAGGCCTCCAAACTCGCCGGAAACCCCGCCCGCAAAAAAGCAATCCCCTGCCCCGCATCTTCCCGCTCCACCGCCGCTTGGGAAAACACCTCGGCCGTCTTCTTCGCCGGATAAATCAGAGAAAATTCCTCCTTCGGGTTCATCAAAGCCACCACCTTGGGCGGATCTCCCGCCTGCCACCGGAAGGCCCCGCCTTGCACAAACCAAAACCGCCCCACGCTCTCCAGCGGCTTCTTCACCGTCCGCAAATGCCGCTCCTGCTTGATGTCGACAATGAAACTTTTCACCTCCGCCTGCTGCGCAATCCACGCCTTCACCGGTGCCAGGTCCAACTCCGCCCGCAGGGGAACCGCCAGCCCCAACAGAATTCCCGCGATCATCAACAATCTGTGCTGCATAGTCTCACGCCTCCGCCAGTTGCCGCCCGCCCGCAAAGGAAAAGGCGCCCCTCCTCCCCTCTACCCCCCCGCCTTCCGCCCTCAGCTACTGCGGCTTGCGAAACCGATAGTGCGAAACAATCCACTCCTCCCCGCCCCGGTAGCCCCACAATTCCGCGCAGGACAAGTAGAACACCCGCCAGTAGGCCCACCAGCGCTTCGCCTGCCCAGCTCCATAGGTTTGCTCAAAAAGCGGCCAAATCTCCGCGCGGTGCGCATCCATGTTCGCCAGCCACGCATTGCTCGTCTTCTCATAGTGCTGGCCGCTCACGCACCAGTGATCCTCAATCCGCAAATCCTCCTGAAAATAGAGCAACAAGTCGTCGCTCGGCATCTGCCCACCCGCAAAAAAATACCGCGTCAACCAATCACTCGGCCCCTTGTCCACATAGTGATAGGCCAACTCCCGGTGCGTGAAAATATGCACAAAAAGCTTGCCGCCCGGCTGCAACCACGACGCCACCTTGCCGAGCAACTTCTCGTAGTTCTTCATGTGCTCGAACATCTCCACGCTCACCACCCGCTCAAAGCGCTCCCCCGTGTCGAAGACATTCATATCGCACGTGACCACCTCCAGGTTCCCAAACCCCTTCTCCGCCGCCACCCGATCAATGTGCTCCTTCTGCGTGCGACTATTCGAAACCGCCGTGATCTGAGCCTTGGGATAGTGCTCCGCCATCCACAGCGACAGCGAACCCCACCCGCAGCCCAGTTCCAAAATGCGCTGCCCATCCGCCAACTCCGCCCGCGCACACGTCAACCCCAACATGTTTTCCTCAGCCTCATCCAAGCTCACCGTCCCCTCTAACCAGAGCCCCGAACTGTACTTCAGGCGCTTCCCCAAACACCTCTGGTAAAAAACCGTCGGCACCTCGTAGTGCTGCTCATTGGCCGCCGCCGTCTGCTCCGCAATCCCTCGCGTCTTCAGATCCGCCACATACGCCAGCAGCGCCGCGCGCTGCGAAGCCACCTCCGCATGGCCGTGCTCCTTCAAAGTGCCCGCCAGCAAATACCGGATCCCCGCGCGCAACAGCACGTCTGGCACCAGGTCGGATTCGATGAGTTTGTCGACATTGATCATAGAAATATCCCAGGAAAAAAATCCACCCTGCCGCATCCGGGCGCCATTTCCATAGCGGATGCCACGCCGCTTTGGATGCCCCTTTTTTCCGCCGCCCCACCACGCGCCCTCCCCCCGCACAATCTCAAACCCCCACCGCCACGCGGCGCCGGTCCCGCACCGCATCCGCCAAATCCGCCAGCACCGCCTTGGTCGCCTCCCAATCAATGCAAGCATCCGTGATGCTCTGCCCATGCACCAAGGCCTGATTCGGCGTCACGTCCTGGCGACCCTCCACCAAATAACTCTCTATCATCACTCCCGTGATCGCCTTGTTGCCCGCCCGTATCTGACTAGCCACATCGCCAGCCACCTTGGGCTGATTCCGATGGTCCTTGTTCGAGTTGCCGTGGGAACAATCAATCATGATCGTCGGCGTCAGCCCCGCCTTTTCCAGCATCGCCGTAACCTCAGCGACGTGCTCCGGACTGTAGTTAGGCCCAGACTTGCCGCCCCGCAGAATAATGTGGCAAGAATCGTTGCCGCTCGTCTTCACAATCGCCGCCACCCCCTGCTTGGTCACGCTCAGAAAATGGTGACTCCCCCGCGCCGCCCGAATCGCGTCCAGCGCAATCCCCAACCCGCCGCCCGTCCCATTCTTAAACCCCACCGGCATCGACAAGCCGCTCGCCAACTCCCGGTGCACCTGGCTCTCCACCGTCCGCGCCCCAATCGCCCCCCACGACACCAGATCCGCCACATACTGCGGACTAATCGCATCCAAAAACTCCGTCCCCGTCGGAATCCCCATCCCCGTCAGCTTCAACAAGAGGTGCCGCGCCAAATGCAGCCCCCGGTTGATGTCAAAACTCTCGTCCAAACCAGGATCATTAATATATCCCTTCCACCCCACCGTCGTGCGCGGCTTCTCAAAATAAACCCGCATCACTAACTGCAGCGCATCCCCGTATTTCGCAAACTCCCCCTGCAACAGCGCCGCATACTCCAGCGCCGCCTTCTCATCGTGTATCGAACACGGCCCCACCACCACCAACAAGCGGTCGTCCCTCCGATGGATAATATCCTCCGCCTGCGACCGCGCCTTCGTCACAAACGCAATCTCCCGCTCGCTCGGACACAGCTCGCGGATCACCACCTCCGGCGAAACCAAACTCCAAATTTCAGAAATGCGGACATCGTCAGTGGAGATCTTGGCGGACATAGCGAAATAGCGAATAGCTCTTGGAAAAAACACAAAGCCGCCCGGCTCAAAAAGCGGGCGGCGCAGGAATTCCCATTTACCAACAGCGCGCCCTCCCTTTCAAGAGAAAATCCCCCGCCTCCCACCGCCCCAGCCCCCACCAGGCTTTCCTCTTGACCCTCCCAGACCCGACAGCTTAGGAACGGCCACATGATCAATGTCCTCGTTACCGGTGGGGCCGGATTTATTGGCTCGCACACCGTCGAGCGCCTCCTCGCCCAAGGTGCCAACGTCACCGTGCTCGATGAATTCAACGACTACTACGACCCCGCCATCAAGCGCGCCAACGTCGCCCCCTTCCAACACCACGCCCGCATCGTCGAAGGCGACCTCCGCGACCGCGCCACCGTCGACCGCCTCTTCGCCGAAGGAACCTTCGACACCGTCATCCACCTCGCCGCCCGCGCTGGCGTTCGCCCCTCCATCGAGGACCCCGCCCTCTACCTCGCCACCAACATCAACGGCACCTTCCACCTCCTCGAAGCCGCTAAGGCCACCGGCGTCCCCCGCTTCGTCTTCGCCAGCTCCTCCTCCGTCTACGGCATCAACAAAAAAGTCCCCTTCGCCGAAACTGACCGCATCGAGCAAACCATCTCCCCCTACGCCATGACCAAAATGGCCGGAGAACAAATGTGCTCTAACTACACCAACCTCTACGGCATCCGCAGCGTCTGCCTCCGCTTCTTCACCGTCTACGGCCCCCGCCAACGCCCCGACCTCGCCATCTCCAAGTTCACCCGCCTCATCGACCTCGGCCTCCCCGTCCCCCGCTACGGCGACGGCAGCACCGCCCGCGACTACACCTTCATCGAAGACATCGTCGACGGCATCCTCGCCGCCGCCCGCTACCAAGGCGACCTCTTCGACATCTTCAACCTCGGCGGCTCCCAGACCACCACCCTAGCCGGCCTCATCGCCGCCGTCGAAACCGCCCTCGGCAAGACCGCCCTCATCCAAGACCTCCCCCTCCAGCCCGGCGACGTCCCCATCACCTACGCCGACGTCGCCAAAGCCCAGCGCCTCCTCGGCTACACCCCGCACACCCCCATCCAAGAGGGCATTCCCAAATACGTCCAGTGGTATCAGCAGCGCCAAAAATAGCCCCCCGCCCCCACGCCTGAAAAACCACCAACCAAATCCTCTTGCAATTAGAGACATCCCGTTTTACGTCCCGCTCCCCGTTCCGGGACCACTCTGTAACACCGATTAATTTATGGGATCGCTCAAAAAAAGGAGAAAGACCAAGATCAACAAGCATAAGCGCAAAAAGCGCATGCGTGCCAACCGGCACAAGAAGCGCTTGCGCTACAAGTCCTAGTCCCCTCGCCTCGGTGGCGCGGAACCCACGGCTTCGCCTCGCGCAGCCCACCTTCCTCTCCCCGTCGCAGGACTGGCTACCCGCCTAAGCTTCACCTCTCAATCCAAGGTCCACGCAGCTGCCCCTCCGGCATCTCCGTGGACCTTTGTCGTGCCCCCATCGCTCCTTTCCTGCCCCCTCCTCCCTTCCCCCATGCCCGAACTCGCCGAAGTCGCCTTCTACGCCAAAGCCTGGCACCCCGCTCAGGGCCAAACCATCCTCCGCGTCCACACCGGCCCCAAACCCCGCTTCTTCCGCCACACCCCCGCCGCCGCCTTCGCCCCAGCCCTCACCGGTCGCTCCTTCCTCGACACCCGCACCCACGGCAAAAAACTCCTCTTCGCCTTCCAAAACAACCTCTGGCTCACCGGACACCTCGGCATGACCGGCGAACTCCTCCTCGCCCCCCCCGATCACCTCCCCACAGCCCACGACCACCTCGTCCTCTACACCGCCCACCACGCCCTCATCTTCCGCGATTCCCGCATGTTTGGCGCCGTCCTCCTCGATGAATCCCCCGGCCCTCCCCCCGCCTGGCAGGCCCTCCCCCCCGAAATCCTCAGCCCCCAATTCACCGCCGCCCACGCCGCCGCCGCCCTCCAGCGCCACCCCCGCAGCCCCCTCAAAGCCTTCCTCCTCGACCAAACCTACTTCCCCGGCATCGGCAACTGGATGGCCGACGAAGTCCTCTTCCAACTCCGCCTCCACCCCGCCACCCTCGCCGCTTCCGTCAACCCCAGCGCCCTCCGCCAAGCCCTCCGCACCATCTGCCAAAAATCCCTCCAGACCATCGCCGTCAATTGGTCCGATCCCCCCAAAAACTGGCTCATGACCCACCGCTGGAAAGCCGGCGGCCTCTGCCCCCGCTGCCACACCCCCCTCCTCCGCGACACCCTGCGCGGTCGCACCGCCTGCTGGTGCCCCACCTGCCAACCACAGTCTCCTCCCTAACACGAGTTGCCAATAAACCTAAAAACGGGAGTCGAAACTCGACCACGGGGCCTTTTTCATGATAAGTGCAGACCATAGGCGGTTTTTTGCGGCTCTGGACACTCACCCTTTGGGTGAGTCCTTCCTGTTGTCAAAAGCCCCCAGCCAAATCGTGGCCGGTGGACACGCCCGGCGGCCGGGTGCACCCCAAATGGGGTCATGATGCGCCCATGACCAGGGAGGGTTCACTGAGGTTTTTCCCGCTTTATAGCAAGGCTGGGATGCTGGCGCCGTCGGCCTCAGGCCGACCCTACAGGGCGTAACTTCCTTTGCTGCTAAAAAAACCAGGGCCTCGCCCTGGGTGCGAAGGGCAAGGCCCTGGGGGGCGATGTCGACAAATGATTGGGGTGACCCTGCGAGTGGAACCGAAGGGCCACGCCAAAGGGCACCATCGAGCCAACTCCCGCTTCTAGGGTAAGCGAGCCGGAGGTGATAGATTTTTTCGGCTAGAGTGCACCGCCTTGACCCGACAAAGCACCTGATCGCGGCGGCGGGCTCAGGCTTGGCGCAAGACCAGGTCGCGCTCTGCGGCGCTGAGTTCTCGCCAAGATCCGGCCGGGAGGTCTGCGGGGCGAAAGCCGCCAATGGCGCTGCGGATCAGCCGCAAGGTGGGGTGGCCCACGGCGGCGGTCATGCGGCGTACTTGGCGGTTGCGCCCCTCGATCAGGCGCAGTTCTAGCCAACAATCCGGCACATTCTTGCGAAAACGCACCGGGGGAATCCGCGGGGCGTGCTCGGGCGGCGGATCGAGCCGCCGCACGTTGCAGGGCAAGGTGGGTCGCCCTTCCAAGACGACGCCGCGGGCCAATTGGGCCAGGGCGGCCTCCGCGGGGACGCGCTCCACGAGCACTTCGTAGATGCGAGGATGAGCCCCCTGGGGATTGAGCAGGCGGTCGACCCAGGCCCGCTCATTGGTCAACAGCAGCAGGCCTTCGGAATCGCGGTCCAAGCGCCCGATCGGATAAACTTCTTTGGGTAGCCCGAATTCCGCCAGGGTGCGCTGTCCGGGCAACTCCGGAGTGAATTGGCTCAAGACATCGTAGGGCTTATTCAGGGCGATCAGCATCAGGATTTCATAAGCCCGACGCCCGGCCCGCCGCAAGCCCGTCCGCAGCGGCGGGGGCTGCCCTCACACGGTTTTGGCATTCTGTTGGCCTAACACCCGCTTGTAAAGCTCCTGGCGCACCGCTTCGAGGCCTTCGCCGGTTTCGGCGGAAATGGGCAGGATCTTCACTTTGGGGAAACGCTGCTTGAAGTGCTTGAGGTTTTCTGCGGCTTCGGGAAGGTCCATTTTATTGGCAATGACGAGCCACGGCCGCTTCGCTAGGATGGGATCGTACAGCGAAATTTCCTGGCGCAGCGTGGCCACGTCTTCGCAGGGGTCGCGCACTTCCGAGCCCGCCATGTCGACGACAAAGAGGAGGAGGTGGCAGCGCAGAATGTGGCGGAGAAACTCGAAGCCTAGCCCGACGTTTTCGTGGGCCCCCTCGATCAAGCCGGGGATATCGGCGACGGTGACGCGTTGGTAGCCTTCGTATTCGATGACGCCCACCATGGGGTGGAGGGTGGTGAAGCGGTAGGGAGCCACCTTGGGCTTGGCGGCGCTCAATTTGCCGAGCAGCGAACTCTTTCCGGCGTTGGGAAAGCCGACCAAGCCGGCGTCGGCGATTTGGCGCAGTTCAAAATAAAACATGCCCTCTTCGCCCTTCACGCCGGGAGTGAACTCGGTGGGGGCGCGGTGGGTGGAGGTTTTGAAATGGACATTGCCCTTCCCTCCCTTGCCTCCTTTGCAGAGCACGAAGGTTTCGCCGACCTTAGTTAGGTCCGCCACTAGCTCTAGCTCGACTCCTTCATCTAGGCGCTGCTTCAGGGTCCGCTTGCGGCTCGCAGCTTCGGCGGCGGCGTCCTCGTCGCTGCCCGGCTCGAAAATATCGGACTCATCCGCTTCATCCTCGACCAAAAAATCCCCGCCCTCGGGCAGGGCGGGCGGCAGATCCGTTGGGTTAGGGGGCTCGGCCGACCACGACGCGTCGCGGTAAATCAGAGTGCCGGGGGGCACCGTGATGACGAGGTCTGGGGCGGACTTTCCAAAGCATTGGCGCCCCGTCCCGTTGCCGCCGTGGGGGGCGTGCACCTTGGGATTGAAGAAGAAGGCCTTGAGATTGCTGGTGTTGGAATCGACCCGGACAATGATGTCGGCGCCCTTCCCCCCGTCGCCGCCGTCGGGGCCTCCGAGCGGGTTGAATTTCCCGCGGTAAAAGTGCGCAGAGCCGTCCCCGCCATTGCCGGCCCGGGCGTGGATTTTGATGTTGTCGACAAACATGAGAAAAGAAAAGCAACCCCGCCCACCCGAATCAACCGCAGCGCGGGGAATCCGCAGTCTGCCCGAGGAATTCGCGCCGTGCCAGCGGAAAGGTCGATCTCCGCTGGGCCGAACACGCAGCGAGCCCCCACCAGGAAGGCGGGGGCTCGGCGCGGGGAGTTAGGTGGACTTGGGGAGGACGCGGCGGCTTCCCCCGGAGGTCGCCTTATTTGGCGATGACGTAGCGGGAATCGAGCAACTTGGTGACGCGCGCCGCGTTTTCGCGGAAGTGAGCGCGGCTGTAGGCGTCGACATTTTGCTGGGCGGCCCCGGCGGTGAGGCGCTCGCGCAATTCCGCCAATTGTCCGGCGGCGAGGTCGCTGATGGGCTTGGCAGCAGGGCCGGCGCCGAGCTTGTTATTGGCCAAATCAATCAGGCGCTCGATGTGCTCGCGCTGCAGGTTGCGGCGCAGGCTACTCACCAGCGGGCTGCGGTCGGTGTAGGCCTTGGCGGGATCGATCTGGCCGATTTCGGACCAAGCGGCTTCGTAGACGGCCTTGAGCACTTCGGGCAAGGTCACGGCGTCTTCGTTGGCGGCGGTGCGGAACTCGTTGTCGTAAACCCGCGCCAAGGTCACCGGATTGAGCAGCGAGGTCATGGCGGCGGCCTGAATTCCGAGCACCTTGTCGTGGACGGGCCAGGTCGGTTCATCGAATTGGTTTTGCATGTCCCACCATTTGTCGATGGTGAGGTACTTGAGCAAATCCGGGGTCAGGCCATAAGCTTCATCGTGGAAGGTGTTTTGGAGCACGAAGGCCATGGCCTTGCGCTGAGTGTCGGCGGCCACCGGCACCACCGGAGCGGTGGCGTTAGGATCACCCTTGCGGGCCCGGTTCACGTAGGAGCCTCCCAGCCAGTTGGACATCATGGTGACGGCCTGGACTTGGGTGAGGAGGGTCAGTTGATAGCCGCGGCGGGCTTTGGACCAGGATTCGCCATCCTTGACGAACTTGTCGAGCAGCTTGGCGCGAGTGGCCTTGGCCAGGGCGATCTGATTTTCGGCATAGGCGAGGGGGTCCTTGGCAAAATCGTAGCGCCGCGCCCGCGGGTCGGGTCCGCCGGTGTCTTCGTCGGTGCCGTAGATCAACTGCGGCTCGGCGGCGCGGGCCAGAATGGGCTTGAGTTCCTTTTCGAAGGTGTAGCCGTATTCGATGGCCCACTCGTCGTAGACGCCGACGCTGTGCATGCCGTAGTCGCCTTGGGAGCGATCTTTGCCCGCCACCACGTTGACGGGGATGTAGTCCATCACCGAACCGGCGAAGGCCTTCTTGCCTTTCATGGCGTCGCTGTTGATCTCGCTGTAGTCGAAGATGCTAGAGGCTTTGAAGTTGTGGCGCAGCCCGAGGGTGTGACCGACTTCGTGAACTACGAGATTTGCTAGGAGCGGTCCAATGAAGGACTCGGGGATGCCATCGACGATTTGGGCCCCGGGTTCGGCGGCGGCTTCGGACAAGGTGAGGGCCATGTCCATCAAGGCGACTCCGTGGGCCATCCAATTAGCTGCCTGGCAGAAGCCATTGAATTGGCTGGCGCGGTTTGCCAGGCCATCGAATTCGCTGCGTCCGACGAGCGGACCGTTGGCCCGGGCCGTGGCAATGGCGTGGCCTCCGAGGAGGGGGATGGGCTCGCGGGAGACGCGGTCAACCAAGTTGGCGCGCAACTCTGGCGCGGCCAGGCGCACTCGCGGATCCCACTGGGGATTGCTGTGGAGCCAGGTGAGCATTTCGGGCCCGGCACCATCCATGGCGATTTGGGGGATGACGTCGTTATACTGTTTCCACCAGTGGCGGATCCAGCCGTCGGTCAGGATGATGTCGGCGTCGAGAATTTGTCCGGTGAGGGGGTGCACCCGGCTGGGCCCGATCGCGGTACCGGCTCCGTTCGAAAGCCAGCGAATGAAATTGTAGTTTACGTCCTCGGGGTCCTTATCCATATGCTCGCCGCTGGCGGCGTCTTGGAAGCGGACTTCGATGGCATTGATCAAGCCGACTTTTTCGAAGGCCCGATTCCACATCATGAGGCCTTCTTGGACCCAGCGGCGGTAGCGGATCGGCGTGGTGTGCTCGACGTAAAAGATGATGGGATTTTTCGGCGGGCTCAGCTTGAGGGAGGGGTCGGCTTTTTCCAAGTGCCAGCGGTTGATGAAGCGCACCTGGGTTTCCTCGGGGGTGAACTTGCCGAAGTCGGAGTAGCTCGTCGTGAAATAGCCGATGCGCTCGTCGGCGAGGCGCGGTTGATAGCCGGTGTTGTCAGGAATCAAGCTGAAGCTAAAGTGGAACGTGCGCAGTTTCCCTTCTCCGGTGGGGCCTTCGACAGCGATTTCGATATTGCTCGGAAAAGCCTTGGCGCTTTTGATGGTGTAAATGCCCCGATTGAGGCCCCGGGCTTCTCCGCCGAAGAATTTCTCGGCGTGCTGCACGACCAATTCATCCAAGTCGATCACGGGTCCGCCCTGGGGGATTTGGGTGACGATGGGGATATCTAAAATCACGCGGTCGGTAAACAGGCGCTTGATGGAATCCTGCGAGGCCTTGTCTCCGGTGGAGCGAATTTCCAAGCTCGGGGTGACCATGGCCAAGCGCTTGCCGTAGTTTTTCCAATAGAAATAGACTTCTCCCGCCTGGAGTCCGGCATAGTCATCGCCGCTAGCCACAGTTAGGGCGAGGTAGTGTTTTTGGCCGGCGTAGGCGGCAGGCAATTCCGCTAACAACTGCTGATCTTTGCCGCGGCTCCACACGTTGTAAAAGCTCTTTCGGCCGTCCGCCGTGGAAACCACCTTTTCGTAGCCTTGGAGCACCTCTTCGGGCCGAGGGAAATCTGGCTCGGGTGGTTTGGCTGGCCCCCCTACCCCGCCGGGAATCGTAGTTGGTCCGCTAGGCACAGGCCCCGGCGGCCCCAGCAGGGGATTTTGCGCGCAGGCCAGCGTCGCCGTCAGGGCCATCATCGCCAGAGAGAGGAGGGGAGGTCGGTTTTTCATGAAGTGTGTCGCCGGTGGAGGCGGAATATTTTATGAGGATAATAATAACTATGGAAAACACAACGACAAAATGACTTGCCCTCTGGATTGGACGGGAGGCCGGACCGGGGCGGTGTTTTCTGGGGCGGGCGGCGGGGAGGCCGCCGAGGCAAACTTTCTCCGATATGCGGCACCGCCGGCCGCGTTTATTTGCCGTCTTTTTGCTTTGCTCCCGACCTCGCTATGAAACCAACTCTCATCCTCTCGCTCGCTGCCTTCCCTGCCTTGCTGCACGCGGCCCCGGCCAAGCCCGCCTTCGCCAGCCACCGCCTCACCGCGGAAACCGTCGGGCACAGCGTGGAAATCAAAGCCGATCTCACCGGCGCGAAAAAGCTCTATCTCGTGGTCAGCGACGGCGGCGATGGCTTGGTGGCCGACTGGACGAACTGGGTCAATCCGACGCTGAAGGGCTCCTACGGTTCCCGCTCCCTGACGGAACTCAAGCCGGTGAAGGTGGAAACGGGCTGGGGTCAAGTGGGCCTCAACCGCAACGCCAATGGCCAGCCGATGTCGATCAGCGGCAAAACGGGCGGGTTAGGCTTCGGGGTTCACGCCCCCTCGGTGCTGGAATTTGACCTCCCTGAGGGGACTTCCTCCTTCGAAGCCCTCGGCGCGCTCGACGATGGCGGGGTGAGCCAAAATGCGGGCTCCACCGTGGAATTCAAAGTCTACACCCAAGCGCCTCCCGCTTCCGCGAAGCCCAACGGCGGCGGCGGACTCGATCCCGATGCTGCCCTGGCGGGCCTCACGCCGGGGGATGGCCTCCAAGTCGATACCTTCGCGGCGGAGCCGATGCTGCTGAGCCCGTCTTCCATCGACGTCGACCACCTCGGCCGGGTTTATGTGGCGGAAATCGTCAACTACCGCGGCCACGCCGGCAAACGCCCGTCCGGCGATCGCATCCTCGTCCTTGAAGATACCAATAAAGACGGCCAGGCCGACAAACAGAGCGTCTTTTTTGAAAGCCCGGACATCATCTCGCCCCACGGCGTCACTGTGTTAGGCAACAAAGTCATCGTCTCTGCGAGCGGCAAGGTTTTTGTCCTCACGGACGACAACGGCGACCTCAAGGCCGACCGCAGCGAAGTCCTCTTCAGCGGGATTCACGGCGCGCAGCACGACCACAGCATCCACGCCTTCCACTTCGGTCCCGACGGAAAATACTACTTTAACTTCGGCAACGAAGGCACCGAGCTGAAGGACAAAGACGGCAAGCCAGTCGTCGACCAAGTCGGCAACACCATCACCGGCTCGGGCCATCCCTACCGCCAAGGCATGATCTTCCGCTGCGACCCGGACGGCAGCCACGTGGAAACGCTAGCTTGGAATTTCCGCAACAATTGGGAAGTGGCCGTCGACAGCTTTGGTGCCCTTTGGCAAAGCGACAACGACGACGACGGCAATCAGTCGGTGCGCATCAACTTCGTCATGCCCTATGGCAACTACGGCTACACCGACGAACTCACCGGTGCCGGTTGGTCCAAGGGCGACGCCAAGACCAAAGAAGAAGTCATCAGCCGCCACTGGCACCTGAGCGACCCCGGAGTGGTCCCCAATCTGCTCAACACCGGCGGCGGCAGCCCCACCGGCATCTTGGTCTATGAAGGCGACCTCCTCCCCCCCGTTTTCCGGAACCAAATCATCCACTGCGACGCCGGTCCCAACATCGTGCGCGCTTACCCCGTGACTCCCCATGGAGCCGGCTACTCCGCCGAATCTGTCAGGATCCTTGAAGGCACCAGCGACAAGTGGTTCCGCCCCTCCGATGTCAACGTGGCCCCGGACGGCTCCCTCATCGTGGCCGATTGGTATGATCCCGGTGTCGGCGGCCACGCCATGGGCGACCTCGACCACGGCCGCCTCTACCGGGTTACCCCCACGGGCCACCAGGGTTATACCAACCCCACCTTCGACCTCACCACTGCGGAGGGTGCCGCAGCCGCGCTGTCCAATCCTAACGAGGCCACGCGCTATCTGGGCTACACCGCCCTCAAAGCCATGGGCGAAAAAGCGGCTCCGGCCCTGCAAGCGCTCGCCGCCCAGGCCAACCCGCGCCTCCAAGCCCGCGCCCTCTGGCTGCTCGCGCAGTTGCCCGGCAAAGCCGAAGCCACCGTACAAGCCGCCCTCGGCAGCAAGAATGCCGACCTCCGCGCCATGGGCCTCCGCCTCGGATTGGAGCACGGCATGGACGCCGCCCAACTGGTCGCCAAACTGGTCAAAGACCCCTCCGCGGCGGTGCGCCGCGAGGCCGCCATCGCCCTCCGCTTCAGCAAAGCCCCCCAAGCCCCCGCCCTCTGGGCCGCCCTCGCCCAGCAACACGACGGCCAGGACCGCTGGTATCTCGAAGCCCTCGGCATCGGCGCCGCCCTGCAGTGGGACGCCTGCCTCGACGCCTATCTCCAGGCCGTGCCCCATCCCGAAACCACCCCAAGCGGGCGCGACGTGATCTGGCGCAGCCGGGCCAAAGCCAGCGCCGCCCTCCTCGCCAAAATCGTCAAAGACGCCTCCCTCCCCGAGGCCGAAAAAGACCGCTACATGCGCGCCTTCGACTACCAACCCACTGCCGAAAAAGACCGGGCCCTCGAAAGCCTTCTCCAGTAAACCCCCTCCCTCAACCCCCGCTGCCTTTGCCACCGGCAAGGCGGCGGGGCCGGGGGACGCTGTCCTAGCATAGGCCTCCGCGCCGCCCCCAGCGCATCGGAAAGTCACCTTCCGATGGAGTTTCTAACAATTCTTCGGCGGCGCCTTAGGCGGCCGCGTCCTGAGGCGCGCGCTCCTTGACCAGCATCAAGGAGGCGATCAGGATGAGAACTGCCGAGCCCGCCGCAGTGGGGCCGACCCCAAAACGGGCCGCGCAGGCGAAGGCCGCGAAGGGCGCAATCAGGCCGCGCGCGCCGGTGAGAAACGTGTGCACCGCCATGTAATCGGTGACCCGCTCCGGCGGTGCCACCTTGGTGACCCACAGGCTCCAGGCCAGATCCGCTCCCGCATTGGCGATCCCAAATAAAATAGCCCCCGCCCAAAGGCCCAAGGATCCGCCGCCCGTGAAAAAGGAGAGGATTCCTAGCATGAAGCCGGTGTTAAGGAGGATGCGCAGGGTAAAGAAAGGCATGCGGTCAAAGAGGCGGCCCCACCCCCGGGTGCACAGCAAGCGCGCGGCGTTAGGGATGATGGTGGTGAAGAGGGCGATGTCGGTGGCGGCGAGGTGCAGGCCGTAGCGCTCGTTGGCGAGGTATTCCACGCGGAGGGGAAACATCACGAGATTGCCAAATCCCATGAACATCCAGCTGATCAGGGTAAGGCGGAAGAGCCGATCCTGCCGCACCCAGCGGAACGCCCGCAGGGGATGGCGCCCCGCGCTGCCCACCAGGGGCACCGCAGGCAACTGCCAAACGCAGATCGCATTGAGCAGCAGGGCCACGCCATAGACCGCGAGAATGCCGCGGAAGTTAGCGGGATCCGCCTGGAGCACCCGGCCCGCGACCCACGCGAAGGAAACGCTAGCAAGGATCCGGACGACGATGTTGCGGGAGAACAGGTCGCCGCGGCACTCCGCGCGGTAATTTTCGCTGTAAATCGTCGCCATGAAGGGAGCGGTGGCCGCGACGCAGAGAAAGCCCAGGCCCGCCCCACTCAAAAAAACAGTTAGATCGGGGACGAGGGCCGCGAGGAGCAGTCCGAGGGCACCGAGCCCGAAGAGGGCGGCGGCGGCGCGCTGGGCGTGCCAGCCCAGGGCGGCAGCCGCACTCACTAACAAGGGCGTGAGGAGCAAGCCGGCGCTGGAGGCCCCTTGGAGCAGTCCTTTTTGAAGGGGGTCGGCGCGAAACCAGCGCTCCGCGATGAGGAGGAGAAAGGTGACTTGGGCGGTTTCCAAGACGCCGCCAGCGAGGGCGCGCCACCGTTCCAGGCGGAAAGTAGCGCGTTCGCGGGCGAGGATGGAAAGCATGGGAAGTTGTCATCTTCGCGCCAGGGGGTGGGCGCTGCACGGGGAAAAATCGGGTGCCCCCCGCGCGTTAGGGCTGCCATCTCGACTTGCCACGGGGTCGGGCTTGGCGATGATGGGCCATGATCGCGCGACGGGTATTTTACAGTGGAAGAGTGCAGGGGGTGGGGTTTCGCTATGCGGTGAAGCAGTTAGCGGCGGGCTACGAGGTGTCCGGCTGGGTCAAGAACTTGCCGGACGGGCGGGTGGAGTTGTTGGCGCTGTCCCGGGAGGCGGAGGAGTTGCAGGCCTTTCTGGAGGAATTGCGGGAGAACTCGGCGGTGGCCCACCACATCAAAGAAGTGCAGGAGGAAGTGGTCTCGCCCGCCCCGCTGGGGATCACGGGCTTTTCCATAACAAAAGATTGATCCTGGCGGCGGATGGGCGAGAAGTAGCGCATGGAACTCCTCAGCCTGCGCCAAATCCGGCAAGCCGCCTCCGATACCCCCATCGCGGCGGCAGTCCACGTGCAGGTGGAGCGGGCCCAATTGAAGCCTACCAAGAGCGGCTCGGAGTTTTTAGAGCTGAAACTCACCGATGCCACCGACCACGTGGTGCTGCGGGTTTGGGGCGACGCCCCAGCCTTCGCCCAAGCGCGGGCCTTGGGCGCCGGGGCCTTCATTGAAGTCCAGGGCGACTGGGCCACTAGCACCTATGGCCTGGAGCCGCGGCAGTGGAGCCTGCGCGGACTTGAAGCAGAAGAGCGCATGGCTTTGCTCGGGGGACCAGAGGATCTCCGCGTCAAGCAAGCGCGCGACTATGCCAACATCGTCGGCCTCATCGACGGCCTAACCGACCCCCGGCTGCGCGGACTGGGTCGCTTGTTTTTGGAAGAACACGGCGAGCGCTTCCGCCGCACCGGCGCCGCCCGAGAATACCACCACGCGCGCCGCGGCGGCTTGGTGGAACACGTCGCCCAAATGATGCGAGCGGCGGTGGCTTTGGCCCGCGTTTACCCTGACATCAATGTGGACCTGCTCGTCAGCGGGGTCCTCTTTCACGACTGCGGAAAGCTTTGGGAAAATTGCTATGAGCGCGAGGGCTTCACCATGCCCTACTCAGAACACGGCGAGCTGATGGGGCACATTCCTCTGGGGATTGAGCTCGTAAACCGCCTCTGGCGGCGGCTCCTCGAGGTGGACCCCTCCGCCGCTGCGCCCGAGGCGATGCCCCCAGCGGAGAGCGTGCGCCTGCACTTACTGCACCTCATTGGGGCCCACCACGGAGAGCACCAATTCGGCTCCCCCGTGCTGCCGCGGACGCCTGAGGCGATTTTGCTGCACCACGTCGACAATATCGATGCCAAGTTAGAGATGCTGGCGGAGACCTATGCGACGGCCCCGCTGCTGGCGCCGCAGGTGTTTGAGCGGCGGCGGCCCATGCCGGGGAATCCGGTGCGGCCATTGCCGGGCTATGCAGGGCCTGCGGAGGCCGGGGCGGCGGAGGAGAGCTGAAGGCTGGGGCAGACGCCGCGTCAGGCCGCCGAGGCCAAGGCCGCCGCGCAGGCTTCAACGCACTCCCTAACGAGGCGCGGGCCGCGGTAGATCAAGCCGGAATAGAGTTGCACCAGGGTGGCTCCCGCCTGCAGCTTGGCCGCAGCGTCGGCTCCGCTCATGGTGCCGCCAACGCCAATGATGGGAAGGGCGCCGTCGAGGTCGCGGGCTAAGCCAGCGATGAAAGCCGTGGCGCGTTCCGTTAGAGGGGCGCCGCTGAGGCCGCCCGCTTCGTTGCTGTGAGGCAGGCCTTCGGTGTGGGTGCGGCTGAGGGTGGTGTTGGTGGCGATGACGCCTTCCAGGCGCTCTTCCGCGAAGATCTGCGCCAGGCGGCGGCGGTGCTCGGGCTCGAGGTC
>CALQKQ020000002.1 GCA_943331195.2 Akkermansia muciniphila
GTGATGCGAGGAACGATAAAGTAGATCGCCCCAAACATGGTCATGGTAAAGAACATGTAAACCCCCGAGAGCGCCACGGCATCCTGGGCAAAACTGAACCCAGTGTATCGCGCCAAGGTGAGCGAGGAAAGCAGCGCGGCACAAACCGATGTGATCGCATAGCCGATGGAACCGAAGAAAGTGAAGCGAAGGCTGGGGCTCAATTCCACCAAGCGATGGTGGCCTTTGACGGTCAGGTAGTGGTTGAATGTAATGGCCAAAACCGGGATCAAGAGGAGAATCTGAGCGGTCCCAGCCACTGCGGGCAACCAGGCAGGCAATGGGCCACCAATCAGTTCTTGAGCCCCTGCCCAGGGGGCAATGGCGACCAGGCCCCAAAAGGCAAAGGAAGCCAATTGATAGCTGTGGATTGGCTTACCCACGATCTTGGGAATAATGAAGTAGGCCGATGCCAGTCCCACCGGAACCATCCACAGGAACAGAATGTTGTTCGCATACCAAGAGGCAATCGCCGGCCCGGCTACGCCCGACTTTTGAAAAACGTTGAGGAAAAGATTCGCCGTCAAGTAAAGCCAAGGGAACGAGAAGCACGCCGCCAACAAATACCACTGGGAAATGAACACGTCACCTTTGTGCCGAGCGGCAAACATCACCACCAACCACACCACAATCAACGAATAACTAATGAGCAAAATAGGCCACACCATGGAGGGAAATTCCAACCATTTCATGGGAGTGCCATAGCCCGCCAGAATCCCCACCACTCCCGCCATGACCCCGGCATTCCAAAAATGTCCCGCCACAACCAAGGTGATCGGATTCTTCACTTCGGTGCGGCACAGACGAGCCATCATCCAGATCATGACACCCAATCCAGCCTGAAAGGCCCAACCATAAACCAGAGCATTCATGAAGGCCGGCTGGCTGCGCCCAAAATTGAGCCAATCAAGGCCGAGAAAACCCGGGGCCACCATTTTGATCGAAGATACCAATCCCAATAGAGTGGACAATAAAAGCCAGGCAGCCGCACTGGTGAAGAAGAACAAAACCGGAAGCCGTGTGGAGCGATCGATTGCGGCGCGCTGAAGAATATCCTCCGGGCTGAAATCCGGGGGAGGCTGGAGAAGGTCTGCCTGACTCATGGTGTAAAGGGGATCGAAGTAAGGTTACTTGCCTTCGAATTTGGAAAGGTTGGGATCATGGGTGCTCTTGGCCTTCTCTTCCTGCTCGCGGACGAGAGCCTCAGGCGTCTTGATGGGTCCTGGAGCGGCCTTTTTCGTTGCCAAGGCCTGCGCGGCGAAGGAGAGAATAGAGTCCGCCGGGACGCGAACCGTTTTCCCGGGATCAACCTCGGCCACCTTGCTGAACTCAGCTTCCGAATCCTGCCGGACCGTAGCTAAGGTAGAAAGCCTGGCCAATCCCACCCCACCGTCGTTGACTGCCGATCCCGAAGGAATCGCAATCCAGCGGTAAAGCCCAATGAGCAGGGCCAAGGCCGCAATGGTCCCAAGCACGCCCCAAAAGGTGAGGAAGCGGTTGCCGAGGGTGTCTCCAGGATGTTCGTCCATGATAATAATCTTAAGTTAGGAAGAAGGGCAATCAGCTGACCACATTGATTGATTCTTCCAAGCGGGGATCCCCACAGGGATAAAGGCTGTGCTTGGAGAGAAGACGAATGAGGCAGAAGCCATAGACGCTGGCAAAGGTCAGAAGAGCCAGGGCATCAAAAATGAGATCTCTGAGGAAGCGGGCGTCAGGCGCGGTGCTGAATTCATAGAGCGCCCGTCCGCGCTCGGGGATGACCATCCAGTAGAGTTCTAACACGTGCACCCCAATCACAAAAGCAGCCACCGCCATCACCGCATTGAGGTTGCGCTTGGAGTCGCGTTTCAACATGAAGGCGAAGGGGACTAGGAAGTGAAGAAAGACCAGGGAGAGGGAGAGATACCACCAGCCATTCGTATTCCGAATGGCATAGAACTGGGTTTCCTCAGGAATATTAGCATACCAGATAAGGAAGAACTGACTGAAGGCGATGTAGGCCCAGAAAATGATGAAGGCGTGCATCAATTTGCCCATCAGGTGGAAGTGCTCTTCGGTGACGATGTGCTTGAAGTGACCTGTTTTCACCAGGGTGCCCACGATGAGGATAATGAGGGCCATGGAGGCCAAAGCGGAACCGGCGAAGATATTCACCCCGAACATGGTGGAAAACCAGAGGTAGTTCATGCTCATCACCCAATCGATCGCCGCAAAGGTGGAACAAACCGCGAAAACTGGCAACATGCCGCAAGAAAACCGGCGGGCGCTATAGGTCGGCTGAATTTCGCCAGTCCTGTCTTGGCTGAGAGAATAATTCAGCAGTTTGCTCCCGATGAAGAAAAGCGCTCCAAAGAACAACAGCATGCGAATATCCATTCCGGGGATGATCCCGCCGATGCCATTATGCAGATAGGGGAATTTTTTGAAGAGCAGCGCGGTATCGTGGGTGGCGGCAAGGCCCTCCCTCAAGGTGGAGGTGCCCACTGGAGGGTGCTCAATGATTTGGGCGTGAATGCCAACCCATTCCCATAAATGTCCCATCCACGATGGCTTTGTTGGCATGAAAGGCATGAACAGCGGCAGTGCCAACAATAAAAGAGGCAGAAACAACTGCGTCATCAGTTCCGGAATGCGCCGAATCGCCACACCCCAGGACGAATTGGAGGCGTTGTGCAACAAAACCCAAAAGGTCGCTCCGGCCGTAATCGTGAAAAAGACTTCCAGGGCAAAAAGATAACTGAACGCAAAAGCATTCGCAGCTTCGCCTCCCATTATGAAAATTAGGAGGGACGCGGCCACCCCAGCGATGGCAGCAAGCATCAGGATGGAGCGCCACGAAGTAAACTTCGTGAGCTGCAGCTTCTCCCCCTCAGGGGGAAGGTCGGTAACAGAAAGGTGGTGGCTCATGCGAGAGGCGGGGGGATACTTACTTGGTGGCAGGGACGGGGCGGGCGTTCCAAACCGCCTGAACGGAAGGATCGGCCAAGGGGGCTTGGCGAGAGAGTTCCATGGCGCGAATCCAAGCCACGATTGCCCAGCGCTCTTTCACTGGAATGCTCGCGCCGTATCCGCTCATCAGGCCCTTGCCCAGGCTAATCGTGTTGAAAATGGAACCATTAGCGCGGTAGTCGGGGGCCTTGGAATCAGTAAATCCCGCAGTGTGGAAATTGGCGATATTGGCGATGCCGTAATTGGAAGTCACGCCCTTGCCGTCGCCGGCTTTTCCATGGCAAATCGCACAATTGATGTTGTAGCGCTCCTGCCCTAGGCGCAACAAGGACTCATCGACCTTGATTTGTTCCGGGAAGCCATCGCCCCAGAAGTCACCCATGCGACCGGAGTTGTAGTAGTCAGAACCATGCGAAAAACCGTAGGCGACAAAGCCCCCATCGGCGGCGGGCTTGCGGGCAATCGACAAACCCATCGGAACCGTTCCCGCCACTGGTTTGCGGGCACCCACGCCATCGCTGAAGAAAGCATTGGAAGACTGGGCCTTGACCTTGGCCTGCTTGTCCATGTCATTGAAGATTTCGATCGGGGTATGGGTGAACTTGTCACCGCGAAAACCGGCGAAACCAATCACCAGCACGATGCTTAGCAGATAGGCAAAAAAGAAGTAGCGCATGGGGCGGAGAGGAAGAAAAAGGTGGCCTTCGTGAGACTAGAGTTCGTCTTCCACGAGTTCGATGCTGGTGCCTCCGATGTCGGCCAGGAAGGCTTTGGTTTTCTCAGCGGAGAACTTGGGATCTCGCGCTTCGATACAAATAAAGAACTTGTCGTCCGAGAACTTGGCAAAATTCGCCGAATTGAAGAGGGGATGATTCAAGCGAGGTAACTTCATCATCACCAGGCAGGTGAACAGGGCCGTGAAGGCTGAAAAGAGAATCGTCAACTCAAACATCACCGGGAAGAAGGCGGCGATGGTGTAGATATTAGCAGGTTTAGCCTGAACCACCGTCGGGTAAATCACCACTTGCGTCAAAAATTGCAATAAAAAGGCCGTGCTCAGGCCCAGAATACCGCCCACCAAAACAAAGCGCGGCAAGATCGACCGGGGCATGCCCATGGCATCGTCCATGCCGTGAACGGGAAATGGACTGTGCACATCCCAGCTCGAATAGCCGGCATCGCGGACCTTCTCAGCGGCGTGGAAAACATCCCGCGTGGAAGTAAATTCCGCGAGGTAACCGTGGACGCGTTTTAGAGGTGAGCTCACTGGTGGTCGAAAAGTTGGAAATTAAGCAAAGGAGGACGGGATCAAGAATGGGCGGGGCGGGCCACAGGAGAGGAATTGGCTTCGGATGCCGAGAGGTGCTGGTCCCCATCGTAAACCGGTGCCGCGACGATGTTAGCCCGCTTGCTCTGGTCTGGATCATGGTGGGGGTCAGCTTCTGGCAAGACTCCTTTGATTTCGGCAATGGCAATCACCGGCAGGAATCTCAAGAAAAGCGAAAAGAGCATCAGGAAGAAACCAAAGGTCCCGATGAAGGTCCAGATCTCCACCCAGGAGGGGTGATACATATCCCATTGTCCTGGAAGGAAATCTCGGGCCAGCGTGGTGCAGATGATCACGAAGCGCTCAAACCACATCCCGGCATTGACAAACATACAAACGACCATGACCACGATCAGGTTCTCGCGCATTTTCTTCCACCAGAAAACCTGGGGAGCAATGACATTGCAAAAGAACATCCCGTAATAGGCCCAAGTGTAAGGCCCGAAGAGAATGCGCCATTTAAAAGCGTCGAACTCATAAAGGCTACCCGAGTACCAGGCCACGAAGAGTTCCATTAGATAGGCGTATCCCACGATGGTTCCCGTCAAAAGAATGATTTTCGCCATGTTGTCGATGTGCTTCATGGTGAACAGATCCTGCAGTCCGTAGATTTTCCGCACCGGGATCATGAGCGTGAGCACCATGGCAAACCCGCCGAAGATGGCCCCAGCGACGAAGTAAGGTGGGAAAATCGTGGTGTGCCAGCCAGGGACAATGGAGGTGGCGAAGTCGAAAGACACCACTGTGTGCACCGAAAGAACTAAAGGAGTGGAAAGGGCCGCCAACAATCCATAGGCGACTTCATAGTGTCTCCACTGGCGGTTTCCGCCACGCCAACCCAACGCGAACAGGCCATAAGCCATCTTGCGAAGTCCGGGTTGGCAGCGGTCCCGGAGCGTGGCGAGGTCAGGGACCAGGCCAAGGAACCAAAAGACCACCGAAACACTAAAGTAGGTCGATACCGCGAACACATCCCATAGCAGCGGCGACTTAAAATTCTGCCAAATGGCGTTGCTGTTGGGAACCGGCGCGAGAAACCACGCCATCCAAACCCGTCCCACGTGGAGGGCCGGAAACAGACCCGCGCACATCACCGCGAAGATGGTCATGGCTTCAGCAGCCCGGTTGACGGCGGTGCGCCACTTTTGGCGGGTTAGATACAGAATCGCGGAAATCAAGGTCCCCGCGTGGCCAATACCGATCCAAAAAACGAAGTTAGTAATATCCCATCCCCAGGCCACCGGGTGGTTTGGCCCCCAGACCCCTACCCCTGTAGAAACGAGGAAGGTGAAACAGAACACCATGACCGCCACCAGCATAGCGCAGGGAATCACGAGGAACCACCATCCCTTAGGCTGGGGGTTTTCCACGATGCCGGCAATCCGGTTCGTGACCCAGCTGTAGGAACGGTTATTGAGCACCAAGGGCTCGCGCAGTAAAACCTTGGCCCGGGAAGGACCAGCGCTGGGCGATTGGTGAGAGTCGTGGACGGCGGCGTCGGCCATGGTAGAGTGACTGTAAAGTGGATGAGGGAGAGAGATGCCGAATCAGTGGGCCGCAGGCGCTTGACCGGATAGGGCGATCGGGCGGTTCTTGCTGCCCTGACCGACTTTTTTGGCTTCGCGGGGACTCAGCTTGATCAGCTGCGGGTTCGGATTCTTGATGCGTCCTAGGTAAGTGGTGCGGGCGCGGACGGACAAATAGCCGAGCAACTCGTAGTTTCGGGAGTTGGCCTTGGCCTTGACGACATCGCTGTCTTTGTCCAAAAGATTGCCGAAGTGAATCGCTTCCGCCGGACAGGCTTCTTGGCAGGCTGTCTTGACGCCATCAGTGGCGATGCGGAGGTCTTGCTTAGCAAGCACCAGAGTTTCGTCGTATTTTCCTTGTTCGCGGGACTTGTCTTGGCGGGCATGGGAGCGGGCCTCAATCCGGGCCCCTTCAAGCCGCTGCAAACAGTAGGTGCACTTCTCAATCACCCCGCGCATCCGAACCGTGACGTTGGGATTCTTCTGCAACTTGCCCAATTCGCTGTCGTTGCGATCACCCAGAGGACCGGCATAGAGGTTGTTGAACTTGAGCGGCCCAGCCGACTTTTCGGTGAGGGGATTGCGCTTGTTGTAGTCAAAGAAATTAAAGCGCCGCGCCTTGAACGGACAGTTGTTAGCGCAGTAACGAGTGCCAATGCAGCGATTGTAAACCATCACGTTCAGCCCGTCGGGGCTGTGCACGGTGGCGTTGACGGGACAAACCGTTTCGCAGGGAGCGGCTTCGCAGTGTTGGCAGCCCACCGGTTCCACCAGCATCGATGGATCATCCATCTCATCTTCGAACCACACGTTGTCGGTGGAGTCGAACGGATTATTCTCCACCTTGCGGTTGTTGAGGGCCGCGTCGGAATCGAGGTCGGTGGCAAAATAGCGATCCATCCGGATCCAGTGCATCTCGCGTCCCCGGCGGACTTGGTCCTTGCCGACGACGGGAATGTTGTTTTCCGATTGGCAAGCGACCAAACAGGAAGTGCAACCGGTGCAGCTGTTGAGGTCGATGACCATGCCCCACTGGTGCAATTCGTCGCTCAGGTGCAGTTCACGAGTGCCGTCAGCTTTTTTGGCGCCTTCCGGTTTATAGAAACTAAAGGTATTTTCCTCAGTTTTCGCCTCGCGGTCTCCATGTAAGTTAGCATCTGTTCCCTGCGCGAGGACGAAGTCGGCGTCTTCCTTCCAGTCCTCCTGGGTTCCCTCGCGGACCAAGGCACGGCCATACATGCTGTGGTGTTCTTGCGTGGTCGCCAGAGGGTAGATGGCGGGAATTTCCAGGAGGTTGCTCCACCCCAGACCTTCGGTGACGGGGGCAGCCAATTTGGCAACCTTGGCACCGGAAGCAAAGTAAGGCGTGGCGGCAGTGCGCAGCCCGTAGGCATCGAAGCCAGTCCCCTGCCCCACGCGACCCGGACCATCAGCCGCCATGCCCTTTTGACCGTAGCCCACCGTCAGAGTGATGGCGTTATCGGCGTGGCCCGGAATCACGATCACCGGATAATAGCGGGTCACGTTGCCAACCTGAACGGAAAGGACGTCGGCTTCATCAACAGCAGTGAGGTTGACTTTGAGATCCTTAGCGGTTTTGACGCTGACCAAAGCCGCGTTGTCCCAGGTGACTTTGGAAACCGGATCTGGTGCTTCTTGGAGCCAGGCACTGTTGATGTAGCGGCCGTCGGCAATCTTAGCACAAGGCACGAAGGTGATTTCCATCGCCTCAGGCGTCGGCACCGGCGCTTCAGGGAATGCGGCTAACACGGCGAGCGAAGCCGCATTGAAGGCGGCGGCGGCGGCGGGATACTCCGTTTTAGCCACGAAGCCATCACGCAGCGTGTTGTTCCAAACGTCATCGGAAGCCCCGGGAACGACGGCATTGAAGGTATCCCGCACTAACTCGAATCCGGGACCGGGATCTTCCACCGTGCCCATCGGCACCGGGGCCATGGAGGGCTCTTTAAATTCCGGCGTGTCCTCGTTAGAAAGAAATGCGTTGAGCACTTCGGAATCGCTCACCCCGCCGAACAACGGCAGAATCATCGGCTGCACAATGGCATAGGTGCCTTCGAACCCGCGGGTGTCGCCCCACTGCTCAAGATAGTGCGTCGCCGGAACCGCCCAGGAAGCTTGGCGTGCGGTCGCGGTGCGGTGCCGGGTGCTGTGGACGATGAGGTTTTTAATCTTGGCGATAGCCGAGTCCCAGGCGAGATCAGCGGGGGCTTCCAGCGCCGGATTGGCCTCGCTGAGCACCAGCAAAGTATCCACGGTGCCCGCTTGAGCCTCCTTGACCAGGGCGGTCAAAGGGAGGCAATGCGCGCTCGTCAATCCGGTTTGCTTGAGTTCGATGGTGGTGCCAAAAGATCCAAGCGCCTGATTGATTGCGGCCACGAGGAGGTGCACCGCTTCGGGGTGTTGTTGCCCCGCGATCACGATGGATTTTCCCTTGGATGCCACCAAGTCGGCGGCCGCAGACTGCATCCAGACCCCGTAATCTTCGCGGCCGGCATTGTAGCCCTCTTTGAACGAAGCCGCCTGCGCAGTGAGCGCGGCGTCGCCGGTCGCCTCGGCAATCAACTTGGCTAACTTAGACGCTACCTTGAAGGTTTGGCTGGCATGGACCCGCATGCGGTGGTCGGCAATGCCGCCCGTGATGGTGTAATTGCTTTCCACCACATAGAGCCGGTTCATCGGATCGGCATTCGTTTGAGCTTTGCGCCCAGACATGAATTGCCCCACGGCGTTCCCCCCAACCCGGTCCATTCCCAGAAAATCACTATCCAAGCTAAAAACGCGCTCTGCCTTATCGAATCGATAGTGCGGCATGATGCCCTCGGCGAAAGCCTTGCTATACGCCTCGCGGACATTGGCGGGACCAAAGGCCTCGTAGCGATAGACTTTGGCGGAAGGAAACTTCTTCTGAAGCTCGCCGATCAGGCGGAGGCGAGTCGGCGAAACCACCTCGTCAGTGAGAATCGCTAAACCTTGCCCAGCTGCGCCAGCTAATTCGCGCTTCTTGGCGTCGACAAACTTGAAGAAGTCCCCGCGCGAGCTCGGTTTGCCGTGGTTGGAAAAACTGCGGGCGCGGTCGGGATCGTAGAGGCTCAGGACGGAAGCTTGCGCTTGGGAGTCGAGCCCACCGTTGCTGTCGGGGTGGAGTTTATTGCCCTGAAGATGGGTGGGACGGCCTTCATTGGTGTGTACCACCAAGGGGGTGCCCCCGCCACTGCGGGGCATGGCAGTGGCGTAATAAAGGATTTTGCCAGGCACGATCCACTCCGGCATTTTCGCATACGGCTTGAGATAGGTCTCTGGGCGGCGGCACGAAGCCAGGCCCAAACCCGCCATGGCGGTGCTGGCGCTCATGAGCTTGAGGAAAGTGCGCCGGGAGGGCTCGATTTCTTCCTCAGTCAGGACAGCCGCGCCCTCTTGAAATTCCCTATCCTGCCACGGCTGGGAGGTCTCGGAGCCAGTCAATTGGCCCAGGCTGCGCCAGTAGCGCTTACCAGTGGTGGGCTCTTCAGGATGTTGCCAAACGCGTTTCATGGAACAAAAAGTGGTGTGGGGGGTGGGGCGCTCCGATCAACGGTGACAGCCGGCGCAATTGACCGGGGGTTCGATGTGCCAAGCATCCTTCAGCTTCTGACCCATTTCCTTTTGGTCCTTGCCTGCCGAGGCTGCAGTCCAGTCCAACTGGGTAATTTTATCCATCGGGCGCAATTGATTTTCTGGAGCGCGGTGGCAGTCAAGACACCAGCTCATGCTCTGACTTTGATCGTGGAAAACCACCGGCATCTCATTAATCTTGCCATGGCAGCTAACGCAAGAAACCCCTGAGGTTACGTGCACGCTGTGGTTAAAATAAGCATAGTCTGGTGTATTGTGCACCTTCACCCATTCAATTGGCTTGCCCGTATCCACGCTCTCTTTGATCAAGGCGATGTGAGGGGAGTTGGTCTTGACATGCTGGTGACAATTCCAACAAGTGCTGCTGGCGGGCACATTGGCGTGGCCCGATTGCTCCACGAAACTGTGGCAGTAGCGGCAATCCATGCCCAACTGACCCGCGTGAATCTGGTGCGAAAACGGAATCGGCTGCGAAGGCATGTAGCCCACCCGAGTGTACTTCTGGGTGAAATAATAATTCACCCCACCAGCGACGGCGGCGCCCAAGAAAAGGAAGCATACGAGAAGCTTCAGCGGCAGCGTGTTTGTCCAGCGAGGAAAGGTGTTGGCCATTGGCGGAGTCGGGTGCGGTTCGATCCTATTGGCTTGTGAAAAATTTCACAAGCGGAATTAGAGAAATGTTCTGCGGAAAGGTCGCCAAGCGCCAGGGGTAAACGGTGGCTGGCTCGGATGGCTGGCCGAGCATAGAAACGCCACCTTTCGGCGCAAGAGGAAACTGGTTGCTCCACTGCTTTTGTGCCCGCTTCGCGTCGCTCCCAGGACCCTTGCAGGCAGCGCCGCCGAGCCCGACCGGCGCTTCCTCACTTGCGGAAACCTCACTGGCACCCCCCGCTCGGCGACCCTCATGTGCGCGGTGCCCCCGCTCACTGGCCGATGCTAACCACCAATCCAGGGACTTGTTCCTGCAGCTGCTTGGCCCCTTCAATCGTGGCCTTGGACTGCCACAGGTAGACCTTTTTGAGTGACTTCAACGCCCCCAGAGAGCCCAAGCCGACATCGGTGACGGCGGTCTCATATAGATTGAGGTGTTCCAGGCTCAGATTGTTCCGCAAGGTCACGAGCCCAGCGTCCGAAATGCCCGTCCGGCTCAGCAGCAGCCGCGAGAGATTTTTCATGGGAATCAGCTGGCCGAGATCGGCATCGCTGACCTTGGTCCGACTGAAGTCCAGCGCGTAAATGTTGAGCGCGATCGGACCCAATTGGCTGAGTTTGAGGTCGCCGTCGGCCCGGTCGCTGTGGCTGAAGTCCAACTCCAGCACGTGGCCATTTTTCGACAGCGGACGAATCACCACGTGTTCTTTCTTCAAGTCCTCCAGGAGGCGAGGGTCGGGAGCCGCTAGATTGGCCGCGATCGTATCAACCAGAAAGACGCCATCGTGCCCGGAGGGAATGGAAACCCCGTCCCCCAGATCGGCGCCGCTCTTGATCCACTCCGCTAAGACGGCGCGCTCGGAACCGTTAAGCGGGGTCCCTTTGGGCGGCATGCGGTCGGTGTCGTCTTGCGGCAAGCCCGTAACATGGTAGATGCGGCTCTTTTCGGCCACGCCAGGAGCGATCACTGGCTTGCCATTGACTCCCGCGCGGATAAAATCTGGAGTATCCAAACGCAGGTCGCCCTTCTGTTTCTGGGGACCGTGACAGGACACGCAGTGTCGCCCCAAAATGGGACGCACTTTGGAAAAGTAGAGGCTGTTTTTCGACACCGGGCGCGGCGGCGGGACCGCTAGCACCGGAATGGCGGTGGCGTCAGTGGCCGCAGCGGGATCTGCCGCCGCAGAGACAGCCTCCGCCGCAGGAGGAGCGGCGACTGCAGAAGTGGCCATCGCTGCCACCGCCGAGGCATCCGCAGAGGGTATTTCCGCCCTCGTGGGATCTGCTAGAGAAGCGACTTCCTCACTGGAGGGTGCCGCAGTCGGCACCGGAGTGCTCGGAACCACCAAGACCTCGGCCTGCTCGGCAGGGACCGAGGGCTGAAGTGGGACCGCCGCCACGGAGGACGGCGAACGCAGCGCTAGCGTCCCCAAAGCCCCAAGGGCCGCCAGGCCCAGCACGGCCCGGTAGCTTCCCAAGAGCAGCCACTGCCAAGGTTTGCGCCGCGGCGGAGCGGAGGCGTCTTTCGGATCGTAAAAGCGCTCCCGCAGCAACATCAGGGAGCGGTTGCGCGCGAGACGCTTGAGCAGCCAAGCCAGACTAATGAGGGCCGCCAAAACAGCGAACCCACCTCCGGAGCGCCAACCAAGCGACTCTAGGTGCATCATGTATAGCACCACGTGCAGCAGCGCCAAGGCGGCAGACGCCACCGCCGCGCAGCAAAGCAACCATAACACCCCAGGCTCGCCGTCGCGATCCCTCCGCGAAAGTACAAAACCTTCCAAAAAGCAGGCCGCGAGCAGCAAGCCAACCGGGAGAAAATCGAGAAAGGACAGCAGAGAATCCGGCATGGGCAGGCGAAGGAGAAACGCCCTTCCCTCCGGCGGCGAAAGCCGAAGGGGGACGAAAGAAGCTGACAAAAAAGCGCCCCCCGGGCCACTTCCGGTGTAACGCCTTCTCTGGAGCGGCGAAAAAACCTCCGCCGCCCCAGAAGACTAACTGAAAAGCGAAACAATAGGCTGCCCCTTGTCGGCGATGGTGAACGGCCGCTTCGAGGGGCTGTAAACCGTCTGGTCGAGAGGCAGGCCAAGGCCATAGGCGATGGTGGCATTGAAATCCGGCACCGCCACCTTGCCCTCTACCACTTCCGTGCCCGTTTCGTTGGTGGCCCCGTAGACGCTGCCTCCCTTGACTCCTCCCCCCGCGATCAAGCCGCTGAAAGCCTTCGGATAGTGGTCGCGCCCGTCGCCCTCGTTGATGTAGGGCGTGCGGCCAAACTCCGTGCAGAGCACCACCATGGTTTCCTCCAGCATGCCGCGGCGCTCCAAATCCTTGAGCAGAGCCCCCAGCGCCTTGTCGAGCGTGCCCGCAAGGCCCTCCACCGCCTGGAAATTGTTCGCGTGCGTGTCCCAGCCGCCCAGGGTGACCTCGACGTGGCGCACGTCGTTTTCCACCAAGCGGCGCGCCAGCAGACAACCCTGACCAAACCCGTTTTCGCCGTATTCAGCGCGAACTTCAGCCGACTCCCCGGAGAGGTCAAAAGCCTTGAGATCTTCGCTCTTCATCAGGCGCACCGCGTCGTCATACATGTCGCTGTAAGCCCGCACCTTTTTCTGGTCGTAGCGCTCGTGGAAGGCCTGATCGAACTTATTAGCCAGAAGCAGGCGATCCTCAAATTCATGGGTGCCGACCAGGCTCCGGCTGTTGGGCACGCCCGAGGTCGGGCTGCTCACATAGAGCGGAGCGTATTTGCTTTCCATGAAACCCGCGCCACCCCCGACCGATCCGCCGCCGATGCAGACGCTGCCTGGCAAGGTGCGGTTGGTCTTGCCCTCCATGCGAAGCAGCCAGGCCCCGATGCCCGGATGCTGGATGGTTCCCCGCATCGTGTAGCTGCTGTGCATGAAATAATTCCCCTGCTCGTGGGCACCCTGGGTCGTGGAGAGTCCGCGCACGATCGCGACCTTATCCATCTGCTTGGCCAACATCGGGAAGTATTCGGAAATCTGCACCCCATCGGCGACGGTGTTGATCGCCTTGACTGGTCCGGCCACTTTTTCTCCGGCGGCGGGCTTTGGGTCAAAGGTATCCAGGTGGGTCATGCCTCCAGCCATGTAGAGATAAATGACGTTTCGCGCCGTCGGCTTGCGCCCCGGCGAAACTGGCACCGCCGTCACCGGCCCCCCCTTCCCCGCCGAGGCGGCGGCGGAGGCGAGCGGCGCTAGGCCCGGCAGGATGCTCACGCCGAGGAGCGTCTTGCTGGCATAGGACAGAAAGCGGCGGCGGCTGGATTCGTCAGAGTGGCGGAGGAAGGAGTCGTTCATGGCTGGTAGCTGGTGAGGGACTAAAATAGAAAAGGGGAAAGGAAAAAATGAGAAGAAACCAAGGAGCGGTACTGGAGCGAGGCGGTTTACTGCACGAAGACGAACTCGCGGCTGTTGAGGAGAGCCCAGATGATGTCCTTCCACCCGTCCTGTTTCTTGGCCGCAATCGTTTCCGCAACGAGGGCCCGCTCCGTCTCGCTTGGCTTACGGCCGAAGATGCTTTGGAAAAGGGCGTTGCATCGACCTTCATCGTCCTTGGCCCCGCGGAAACGCTGCATCATCACGGTGTTTTCCATCATCAGCTTGCCGAAGAGCGGGCCATTCATCAAATTGAGGGCCTGACTCACCGAGGCTTCGTGGGAACTGTTCTCGATCACCTCCCGGTTGCTCTGCCCGAACTCTCGCAAAAAGTGCCCCCCAGGCGCGGGCGAGGACAATTCGGAAGCCCGATAAAACTCGTCACCAAAATCCTTCCACTGCGCCGCATCGACCGCCGCCATCGCTGCTGGGGCCTTGGGATCAGCCATGGCGGGCTTGGCCGCAGGCTTGAGTTGCGAGACAAATCCTGAAGCACTTTTGCCGACTTCGCCCGCCAGAAGTTCCGCGCGGGCCTTGACCGCTAAGTTGTCCCGCTCTCCTGTCAGCGCATTCAAGGCCGCCTGCGCCGCCTTGGTGTCTTCGCTCTCGCCCTCTTCGCGAGCCAAATTGAGCTTGGTCCGCGCCAAGCGGATTTTCCGGTCCAGCGCCATGTCCAATTCGGCGTATTTGCGCGCCACCGCAATGATCGCCTGGGGCGAGCAGGCCTTGAGTTGATCGGCCTCCGCTTTCATCCCCGCCAAACGCGTGCGGTATCCATCGCTGCGGGTGCGCAGGTCCGCTTGCGGAATCGTCAGGGCACACAGGCTATCCCAAATCTGCTCCGCCGTCATGCGCCGCAGCACCGGCCCCATGAAATAATAAGGCTGATCCTCCGGCACTTCCCCTCGCGTCGCCTCCCGCTGGTAGGTCCGGGTGTTGTAAATGCTCCGCAGCATCCGCTTGGTGTCGAATTTCATCTGCACCATCTGATCGGCGAGGAACTTCATCAGCGTCGGATTGGAGGCCGACGTCTCATCTTTAAAGTCATCAATCGGCTCAATCAACCCCATGCCCAAGGTCCGCTTCCACAGCCGGTTGGCAATCACCGTGCTAAAGCGAGGGTTTTCCGGGCTCGTGAGCCATTCCGCATAGTGCCCGCGCGGGTCGCGGTTGGCGCTGGCCTTGTCCCCAAAGATCGTCTTGGCCTTCACTAAGTCTCCCGGCTTGGCGTCGTCATATTTGTAATCCCCCGGCAATTTGATAGGGCGCTCCGTCTCCTGCACCCCATATTTCAAAGGCTCCAAAATGTCGTCGATCAAGCGGTTCATGGAGCGCTGTTCTCCCTCTTCCAAGCGACGCCCCGCCCGCATCTCCTGCTCGGCGAGGCGGCGATAAACCGAACGCGGATTGATGTCGGTATCTACCCCATAGGTGTAGGCCGCCATTTGATAATAGTCTTTCTGCGTCCACTTGTCGAAGGGGTGGTTGTGGCACTGGGCGCAGACAAGCCGGGTCCCCAAGAAAATCTGGGCCGTATTCGACATGTTATCCAGCGGCATCCCCGCATCTCTAACGTAATATCCCACGGCGCCATTGTCCCACACAAAGCCCTTCGCATTGATCATCTCCCTGACAAACTGGTCGTAGGGCATGTTCGCCTTGAGGGCCTGCTTGATCCACTCCGCATAGGCCGTGCCCGAGTCCTCGCGACCCCCCGTCTGCACTCGCAAAATGTCGCTCCACCAATTGTACCAATGGCTCACATAGCCGTCCGAGGCCAGCAGCTGGTCGATCAGTTTGCTCCGCTTGGCTGGATCCGCCGACTCCGCAAAGGCCCGCACCTCGTCCTGGGTCGGGATCCGCCCGATGATGTCGAGATAAAACCGGCGCACCAGGGTGTCGTCCGAAGCCGGGGGATTGGGCTTCACTTGGTGCTTCTGATACCCATCCTCCACCAAATGGTCGATTTTCTCGCTCACCGCATCCGCCCGCAACGGGGAGATCGCGCTGAGCAAAAGCAAGGGAGCGAAAAGAAACCTAATGTTCATGAAAGTAGCGGGTTGCCCTACTCCTACAGCAAGAGCCCCCCACTCCGCAAATGTTTCTCCCTAGGGCAAACGCTGATACCCAACCGGGACGCGATGCCGAGGCCTCTGCCGCCTCACCCCCAGAATCGCTCCCAGCAGCGCCATAATGACTCATCGCAAACCAGACCCAAGTCGCCCCGAGAGCGACAAACTGGCTCATCAAGCGAAGCCCGCGCCCCTCCCTCGCCCGAGCCAAATCCGCGACAACTCACTTATAGTCAATACTCCAAATGCTCGCGCAACGCTGCGGCACGCTCCCTGCACTTCACCATCCCAGCGGCCCCCAGCGGCCGATTCACCTCCCACCTACCTCACCCATGTCATCCTACACCTCCCTCGGCGACCTCAACGCCAATCGCCTCTTCCACCTCGCCAACGCCCTCCGCGCTCCGCGCCCCGGGCCCGCCCCCCAACCCTGGCGCCCTTCCGTCGACGCCACCGAAACCGACCACGGCTACGAACTCGCCGTGGAACTCCCCGGGATGGATCCCTCCGAAGTCAACGTCGTGGTGCGCGACGGCGTCCTCTGCCTCAAAGGTAATCGCCCCATCCAGCCCGCGCCCCAGGGAAGTAAAACCCACCTCCGCGAGCGGGTCGGCGGCCCCTGGGAGCGCTCCTTCACCCTGCCGGTCGATGCCGCAGGCGATCGCGTCACCGCTACTTCCAAGCACGGCCTCCTCACCGTCACCGTGCCCAAGCGCGAGGAACTCCAAGCTAAAGAAATCCACATCCAGGTCGCCTAACGGGCCACCCCCACTACCCTCAGGGTGCCTCCGCCAGGGGGCACCCTTTTGGGCTTCCCGCCCAGCGCCGACCCACCAGGCCGCGCCAGCGCCATGCCCTTCCCGCCGCGCCGCTTTCCCGGAGATTTGATTCTTCCGTTTGACACCGCCACTCATTTACAGGACAGCGCTGAGGGTATAAGGCCTCGCCACCAAGGCCGATTACCTTTATGACAGACGCCATTCCCCTCGGTCTCAGCTTTGACGATGTGCTGCTGGTCCCCCAACTCACCGAGATCCTACCCGCCGAGGCCGATCTCCGGACCCAATTGGCTCCCGGCCTCTCCCTCAACGTCCCCATCATCTCCTCGGCGATGGACACCGTCACCGAGGCCGAATTGGCCATCGCCCTCGCCCGCGAAGGCGGCTTCGGCGTCATCCACCGCAACCTGCCCATCGACCAGCAGGCCGATCAAGTCCGCCGCGTCAAGCGCTCCGAGAACACCGTCATCGATCAGCCCTTCACCGTCAGCCCCGACCTCACCCTAGCGCAACTTTTGATCATCATGGACCAGCGCGGCGTCGCCGGCTTCCCCGTGGTCGACGCCGAAGGCAACCTCGCCGGCATGGTCACCAGCCGCGACGTCTGGTATCTCCAAAACCCCCAGGCCACCGTGCGCGACGTCATGACCCCACGCGAGCGCCTCGTCACCGCCCCCTGCCATACCTCCCTGGAAGAAGCGCGCGCCATCCTCTACGACCGCCGCATTGAGAAGCTCCCCCTCGTCGATGCCCAGGGCAAGCTCTCCGGCATGATCACCACCCAGGACATCAAAAAGCGCGAGATGTTCACCCACGCCGCCAAAGACCCCCGCGGCCGCCTCCTCGTCGGCGCTGCCGTCGGCGTCGGCGGCGACTGCCTAGAGCGCGCTGCCGCCCTCGTCGAAGCCGGCACTGATGCCCTGTTCATCGACGCCGCCACCGGCCACACCTCGCGCGTCATGGAGGTGGTCCGACTGCTCAAACAAGCCCACCGCGACCTCCCCGTGGTCGCGGGCAATGTCGTCACCGAACAAGGCGCGCGGGACCTCATCGACGCCGGCGTTAGCGCCGTCAAAGTGGGGGTTGGCCCAGGTTCCATCTGCACCACCCGCGTCATCAGCGGCGTGGGCGTGCCCCAATTTACCGCGATTCAAAACGTCGCCCGCTACGCCCGCAGCAAAGGCGTTGCCGTCATCGCCGACGGAGGCATTCGCTACTCCGGCGACATCGTCAAAGCCCTCGCCGCCGGTGCCGACTTAGTCATGCTAGGATCCCTCCTTGCTGGCACTAGCGAAAGCCCCGGCAACATGGTCAACTACCAAGGCCGCACCTTCAAAGAATACCGCGGGATGGGCTCCCTCAAAGCGATGCGCGCCGGCAGCAGCGACCGCTATGGCCAAAACGCGAGCGGCAAACTCGTCGCCGAAGGCGTGGAAGGACGCGTTCCCTTCAAAGGCCGCCTCCGCGAGGTCGTTTTCCAACTCATGGGCGGCCTGCGCTCCGGCATGGGCTACGTCGGTGCCGCCAACCTTGCAGAACTCCGCGCCCGCGCCCAATTCGTCCGCATCACCGCCGGCGGACTCCGCGAAAGCCACACCCACGACATCGTCGTCACCGAAGAGCCCGTCAATTATCAAAGCCTCTGAGGCCCCCTTCCTAACCTCGCCTCCCGCAAGACCGGCGCCGCCGCGCCCTCCCTTTCTCCCTTCCTCTTTCCATGGATTCCCACCACATCGCCGTCATCGACTTCGGCTCGCAATACACCCAGCTCATCGTGCGCCGCATTCGCGAGCAAGGCCTCTTCTCCCGCCTTTACCAACCGCACGAACTCAAGCAAACCGGCCATCCCGCTGCCGTCATCCTCAGCGGGGGCCCCCGCAGCGTCACCGAAGCTGACGCCCCCGACATCGACCTCGACTACCTCCAAAGCCTGGACGTCCCCATCCTCGGGGTGTGTTATGGCATGCAGCTCCTCTCCAAAAAACTGGGCGGCCAAGTCGCCCCCGGCAACACCCGCGAGTACGGGCCCGCTCAACTCATCCCCAGCATCACCAACTCCCTCTTCGCCGGCCTCAGCCCCGCCGCGCAAATCTGGATGAGCCACAGCGACACCGTCAAACAGCCCCCCCCAGGTGCCATCGTCCTCGGCAAAAACCAACACGGCGTACCCGTGGCCCTCCAATTCGGCCCCGAAACCTTCGGCATCCAATTCCACCCCGAGGTCAGCCACTCCCACGAAGGCTCTCGCATCCTCTCCAATTTCCTCGCCCTCGCCACCGACGCCAAACCCTTCCTCATCGAAGATTTCAAACAAGAACTCATCGCCCAAATCCGCGCCAAATGCCACGGCCGCGAAGTCGTCTGCGGCGTTTCCGGCGGCGTCGACAGCACCGTCCTCGCCGTCCTCCTCAAAGAAGCCGGGGTCCCCCACCGCGCCATCTTCGTCAACAACGGCCTCCTCCGCCTCAACGAAGTCGCCGAGGTCCAACAACAATTCATCCAACTCGGCGTCAACCTCGAAACCATCGACGCCGCCGACCGCTTCCTCCACGCCCTCGCCGGCGAAACCGACCCCGAAAAAAAACGCAACATCATCGGCAATCACTTCCTCGACGTCTTCTGGGAAGCCGCCGCCAACGTCGACATCCTCGCCCAAGGCACCCTCTATCCCGACGTCATCGAAAGCGCCACCAGCGGCTCCATCGCCAGCAAAATCAAAACCCACCACAACCGCGTCGATCGCATCATGGCCCTCCACCGCGAAGGCCGCGTCCTCGAACCCCTCGCCGAACTCTTTAAGGATGAAGTCCGCGCCCTCGGCGCCAGCATGCACATCCCCCACCACATCCTCCACCGCCACCCCTTCCCCGGCCCCGGCCTCGCCGTCCGCTGCCCCGGCGAAGTCACCGAAGAAAAACTCCGCATCATCCGCGAAGGCGACGCCATCTTCATGCGCCTCCTCAAAGAACACGGCCACTACGACAAAGTCTGGCAAGCCTACTGCGGCCTCATCCCCGTCAAAACCGTCGGCGTCAAAGGCGACGAGCGCAGCTACGAATTCGCCGTCACCCTCCGCGCCGTCACTAGCGAAGACGCCATGACCGCCGATTTCGCCAAGCTCCCCTGGGAATTCCTCGGCCTCGTCTCTAACGCCATCCTCAACGGCGTCAAAGGCATCAACCGCGTCCTCTACGACATCTCCACCAAGCCCCCCGCCAGCATCGAATGGGAATAAACCGGCCTCCCCTCAGGCCACCCGCGCATCCCGCCTTGCCAGAACCCCAGCGCCAACGCTAGGGTTTCAGGATGCCGCAGCAACACTTCCTGGACTGGTCCCATCCCCTCCTCCCAGCCCTCACCGCTTGGCTCCTCGCGCCCGCCTCCGGCCCCGCCGCCCCCGACCTTTCCTCCCTAGCGATCATCGTCCCCACCGCCGAGTCCGGCCGCCGCCTCCGCGCTTCCCTAGCACGCGCCGCCGGACCCTCCGGCCTGCTCTCCCCACACATCATCACCCCAGAGGAGCTCATCACCTGGAGCCTTCCTCACGGAACCCCCCTCGCCGGCCGCGGCGAACTCCTCGCCGCCTGGGCCGCCGTCCTCACAAACCTCTCCCTCCCCGATTGGCGCGACCTCTTTCCCATCGACCCCGTCCACCAAGACCACGCCTGGGCCACCCAATCCGCCGCCGACCTCCTCAAACTCCGCCGCACCCTCGAAGAGGGCACCCGCGATTTCGCCGCCGCCGCCACCGACCTCGGCCCCGCCCACCCCGAAGCCGCTCGCTGGCAAGCCCTCGCCCGCCTCGAAGCCCTCGCCACCACCCGCCTCCAGTCAGCCGCTTGGCGCGACCCCTCCACGGTGCGCCGCGCCGCCGCCCTCGCCCCCCTTCTGCCCGAGGGCGTCAACCGCCTCGTCCTCGCCGGAGTGCCTGACAGCATCCGCCTCGTCCGCCTCGCCTTAGAATCCCTCGAAGCGCGCGCCGCCGCCAATATAACCGTTATCATCCACGCCCCCCTCGCCCTCGCCGACACCTTCGATCCCTGGGGCCGCCCCCTCCCCTCCCTTTGGAACCAGCGCCCCATCGCCCTCCCCCACGGCAACCGCAGCATCACGCTCCTCCCCAGACCTCAAGACCAGGCCGCCCACCTCAGCCAAGCCCTCCTCCCCTCCGCCACCTCACCCGGGGCCCGCGCCATCGGCTCCGCCGACCCCGAAGTCTCCGCCCCGCTCCGCCGCCTCGCCGCCGCCCAAGGCCTCGACGTTTTCGATCCGGAAGGCCTCCCCCTCTGGGAACATGAAATCTCCTGGCTATTCCGCACCCTCACGCAACTACTCCGCTCCGGCGCCTGGTCCGCCGCCAGCCAATTCCTCCGCGTGCCCGACGCCCTGCGCGCCGCCGCCTCCGCCATCGGCGCCGCCTCCACCCTCCCCGTGCTCGAAGACTGGGACCACTTTCAAAAGGACCGCCTCCCCCAAGATCTCGAACAGGCCGCCCCCCTCGCCGAGGCCTGGGCCGCCGAAATGCTCGCCGCCCACGCCTCCCGCGCCGCCGCCCGCGCCCGCCCCGACTCGCCCGCCGCCCCACCCCTGCCGCCCCGCCTTCCCCTGCTGCCCGCCACCCTCACTTGGCTGCGCCAACAACTCGCCGCCCTGCAATCCGGCCCCCTCCCCGAGACCCTCAACGCCTGGCTCGAATCCCTTTACCGCCAGCGCCACTTCCCCAGCGCCGCCGCCCGCCAACAATTCACCGCCGCCCTCGCCGCTTGGCAAGAAGCCATCGCTTCCGTAGAGCGCGGTGCCGCCGCCTTCCTCCCCACCCTATCCGCCGCCGCCAAGCTAGAACTCGCCGCCTCCCTCGTCCGCGACGCCAAACTCTACCGCCCCCACGCCCCCGAGGCCCAGGCCCTCTCCGGTTGGCTCGAACTCCCCTGGCAAGAAGCCCCCCATCTCGTCATCGCAGGCCTCAACGAAGGCCTCGTGCCCGATAGCCTCCAGGGCGACGCCTGGTTGCCAGATCAAGCCCGCGCCCTCCTCGACCTCAAAACCAACGACTCCCGCCTCGCCCGCGACAGCTACCTGCTCACCGCCATGATCGAGAGCCGCCGCCGCCTCGGCTCCCTGCAACTGCTCGCCGCCCAACAAAACGCCGCCGGCGACCCCCTCAAGCCCAGCCGCCTATTGCTGCGCTGCCCCCTAGCGGAACTCCCCGAGCGGGCCCTCCTCCTCTTTCCCCAAGCCCCCAGCGACCACGCCGCCCGCCCCCCCGCGCCCTCCTGGACCCGCGCCTGGCCCCTCCTCGTGCCGCCCCCACCCCCTAACGCCCGCGTCTTTTCCCACCTCAGCGTCTCCGCCCTCAACGACTACCTCCGCTGCCCCTTCCGCTTCTACCTCAAACACGTCCTCCGCATGGAGGAATTCGATCAAAGCCAAGCCGAATGGGACGCCAGCACCTTCGGCAACCTCTTCCACGATACCCTCCAGTCCCTCCACCAAAACCCCAGCCTGCGCGACAGCTCCGACCCCATCACTCTAACGGAATTCCTGCACCGCTCCCTCCACGACCGCCTCGCCCAGCGCTTCGGCCCCCGCCTCACCCTCCCCGTCGAAATCCAGCGCGATACCCTCCTCAGCTGCCTCGCCAAAACCGCCGAAATCCACGCCGCCGAACGCCGCGCCGGTTGGCGCTTCGAACAAGTCGAAATCGACTTCCCCCGCCTCCCCGGCTCCGACGAACCCGTCCGCATCAGCGGAGTCGAACTCCGCGGCCGCATCGACCTAATCGAGCGCCACCCCAGCCTCGGCCTCCGCATCCTCGACTACAAAACCTCCTCCAAACCCCTCACCCCCCTCCAAGCCCACCTGCGCAAACCCTCCCCTAGCGAAAATGATGAGCCCTGGCGGCACAGCACCGCCGAAGGAAAACGCCTCACCTGGCACAACCTCCAGCTCCCCCTCTACGCCAAAATCATGAGCCAACACTACCGCGAACCAGTCGCCGTAGGTTATGTCAACTTGCCCCGCGCCCTCAGCGAAGCCCGCCTCGAACCCTGGACCAACCTCGACCAAACCCTCCTCGACGACGCTTGGACCTGCGCCGAAGGCGCCATCGCTAGCATTCAGGCCGCCCGCTTCTGGCCCCCCTCCCCTCAAGTCAAATTCGACCCCTTCGCCGCCCTCATCTTCGAAGATGCCCCCGCCAGCTTCGACCCCTCCCTCCTCTGCCGCGCCGCCGCCCTAGCCGCTTCCGGACAGCTCCCTGCAGGCCCTTCCCTTCCCTAATCCATGCTCCCTCACACCCTCATCACCGCCTCCGCCGGATCAGGCAAAACCTGGAGCCTAACCGTCCGCTACCTCCGCCTCCTCATGCTCGGGGCCGCCCCCGAATCCATCGTCGCCCTAACCTTCAGCCGCAAGGCCGCCGGCGAATTCTTCAACGCCATCCTCCACCGCCTCGCCGAAGCCGCCGCCGACCCCGCCAAAGCCGCCACCCTCGCCCACGACATCGCCCAGCCCCACACCACCCAAAACGATTTTTGTCAGGCCCTCATGGCGGTGACCTCCCGCCTGCCGTTTTTAATGCTCGGCACCCTCGACAGCTTCTTCATCCGCATGGCCCGCAGCTTCCCCTTCGAGCTCGGCCTCAGCGGCGACTTCACCCTGCTCGATCCCCACCAACAAGCCCTCGAACAACTCCGCGTCTACGAACGCGTCTTCGCCCCAGACGTCGGCGACGCCAACCAGCGCCGCGAATTCATGCAGGCCTTCACCGAAGCCACTCACGGCAAAGACGAAGTCCGCGTCCGCAGCAAACTCGACCAATTCGTCAAAGACTGGCACACCCTCTTCCTCAGCGCCTCCCTCCCCGAACAATGGGGCCACCGCCCCACCATCTGGCCCCACGGCGCCCCCCTCCCCCTCACCCGCGAGGAGCGCTCCCTCCAAGCCGAGCGCCTCCGCACCGGCCTGCAATCCGCCAACCTAACGGATAAACAATGGGACCGCTGGAACCCCTTTCTCGCCGACGCCGTAGCCCACCCGCCCGGCGGCACCTTCACCAAACCACTCGACTTTATCTTCAGCCGCGCCCTCCAAGCCAAAGACGCCCTCCGCCAAGGCCGCGCCGAACTCATGGTCGAACGCAAACGCCACCCCGTCGAAGGCCCCGCCGCCGAGGCCCTCCTCCTCCTCTGCGACAGCATCCTCGCCGGAGAAATCGATTCCGCCCTCCGCCAAACCCGCGGCATCTACCAAGTCATCCGCCGCTACGACCAAACCTATCACGAACTCGTCCGCCGCCAAGGTCGCCTCACCTTCCATGACGTCCAAATGATCCTCAGCGGCGGCCTCAACCCCGCTAACCCCACCTCCTCAAGCCCACAAACCCTAACGCACGCCGACCATCGCCAACTCATGGATTACCGCTTGGACGCCCGCTACCACCATTGGCTCCTCGACGAATTCCAAGACACCAGCCGCGTCCAGTGGCGCGTCCTCGCCAATCTCATCGACGAAGCCGTCCAAGACAGCGAAGGCCAAAAATCCTTCTTCGCCGTCGGCGATCAAAAACAAAGCATCTACGAATGGCGCGGCGGCACCCCCCGCCTCTTCGACGAAATCCGCCAACAATACCACCGCCCAGGCGCCCTCCCCCAAGACCAACCCATTCAAATCCAACCCCTCAGCCTATCCCAGCGCTCCGGTCCCGCCGTCATCGCCATGGTCAACGACCTCCTCGGCGACCCCGCCGCCCTCGCCGCCGTCCTCCCCCCCGAGGCCGCCGCCCAGTGGCCCTGGCAAGAACACTCCAGCCGCAACCTCCACTACGGCGGCCTCGCCCAAGTCATCGAAGTCGCCGACGACGCCCCAGACCCCCAAGATGAGGTCGAGCTAGACCCCGAAGCCGATGACCCCATCCCCAGCGGCGACTCCCGCTGGCGCGCCGCCGCCCTCCTCCTCCTCGAATTGCGCCCCCTCCAGCGCGGCCTCAGCTGCGCCGTCCTCTGCCACCGCAACCCTCGCGCCCTCGCCATCGCCGATTTCCTCCGCTCCGCCACCAACCTCGAAGTCGTCTGCGAAAGCGACCTCTCCATCGCCCGCGACAACCCCGCCACCTCCGCCCTCCTCGCCCTCCTCCAAGCCGCCGCCCACCCCCTCGACCATTTCGCCTGGCAACAAGTCCTCATGACTCCCCTAGCCGAAGTCATCGCCCAACACTCCCCCGACGCCTCCCCCCCCCTAGCACGCTCCCACACCCTCCGCTCCGTCCTCTCCCAAATCGCCCAATCCGGCTTCCACGACTGCCTGCGCTGGTGGATCGATGCCCTCCCCTCCCCCGACCCCTTCAGCCTCACCCGCCTCGAAGAACTCAGCGCCTGCGCCCGCCAATTCGACGCCAGCGGCAGCCGCGACATCGATGAATTCCTCACCTTCGCCCACTCCTGGACCGTCCGCGGCGCCAGCCACGCCGGCGCCATCCAAGTCATGACCGTGCACCGCTCCAAAGGCCTCACCTTCGACGTCGTCCTCATCCCCGACCTCCACGATCACATGTTCCGCGCCGTCTATCCCGTCGGTCTCAAAACCGATGACCGCGGCGCCATCGAATGGCTCCTCAAAATGCCCAAGCGAGAACTGGCCCTAGCCGACCCCGTGCTCAAGGCAGCCCTGGAGCGCTCCGAGGCCGCCAGTTGGCGCGAGCGCCTCGCCGGCCTCTACGTCATGGTCACCCGCGCCCGATACGCCAACTACCTTTTCATGAAACCCGCGCCCAAAAAACCGAGCGCCTCCTTCTCCCTAGCACGCACCGTTCGAGAAATCCTCACGAACGCCGTGGGCCGCGAGCGCCTCCTCGCACCCCACACCTACCCGCTCCTCGCCGAATACGGCGACCCCTCCTGGATGCAAAAGCACCCCCTCAATCCCCCAACCCCTCCCCTCCCCGCCGCCGCCGCGCCCCCTCCCCAGCAGCTCCCCGCCACCGCCAACCAGCGCCTCCCCCTGCGCCCCAGACGCGCCTCCGGCTCCACCGAGGCCGAAGCTGGCGGCCTCCTCTTCCAAAGCGCCCGCCAAGCCGCCCGCGAAGCCGGCCTCGCCACCCACGAAGCCTTCCGCCGCATCCGCTGGGCTGATGACGCCCCCGCCGCCCTAGCCGCTCCCGACCTCGACCCCGCCGCCGCCGCCACCGCCCTCGCCTGCGCCACCCACCCCGCTCTCGCCCCTCTCTTCACCCCGCCTCCCGGCGGCGCCGAAATCTGGCGCGAGCGCGCCTTCGACCTCGTCCTCGACCAAACCCTCCTCAGCGGCATCTTCGACCGCGTCGTGGTGCAGCGAAACTCCTCCGGCCAAGCCACCCACGCCCTCCTCCTCGACTTCAAAACCGAAATCCCCACCCCCAGCGCCGCCGCCGCCGCCCAAGCCCACCGCCCCCAACTCCACACCTACCGCCAAGCCCTCAGCCACCTCCTCGCCCTCCCCGAAACCCAGATCCGCACCCTCATCCTCTTCACCGCCACCCGCGAAACCGTCGATTTATAGCGGAATTTAAGATGCACCGCGCCCAGGCCCCCTTCATCTTACCCCTTAAGCCTATGCCTGGTTCTTTTATGCGCATTTTGATCGTTGAAGATGAAGCCCGCACCGCCGCCGGCCTCAAGTCCGGCCTCGAGGCGGCCGGCTACCTCCCCGAAATCTCCGGCCGCGGCGACGAGGCCATCGAACTCATCAGCACCCAGGCCTACGACGCCGTCATCATGGACATCATGCTGCCCGGCTGCGACGGCCTCGCCGCCGTCCGCACCCTCCGCAGCCGCAGCAATAGCACCCCCATCCTCCTCCTCTCCGCCCTCGGCGACGTCGACCAACGCATCGACGGCCTCAACGCCGGCGCCGACGACTACCTCCCCAAACCCTTCGCCCTCCGCGAAGTCATCGCCCGCCTCCAAGCCCTGACCCGCCGCGGCGGCGAAACCAAAGCCATCCTCCTCCGCGTCGCCGACCTCTCCCTCGACGTCCCCCACCGCATCGCCTCCCGCGCCGGCCGCCTCATCGAACTCAGCGCCCGCGAATTTCGCCTCCTCGAAGTCCTCATGAAACAAGTCGGGCAAGTCTGCCCCCGCTCCCTCCTCCTTCGCGAAGTCTGGGATTATAACTTCGACCCAGGCACCAATCTCGTCGACGTCTACATCCGCAAACTCCGCGAAAAAATCGACACCGAAAACGGCCTCCCCCTCCTCCACACCATCCGTGGCGTCGGCTACATGATGCACGAAACCGCCCCATGACCAGCTCCCTCCGGAGACGCCTCTGCTGGTGGCACACCGCCCTCTTCGCCGCCGCCATCGCCATTTCCCTCCTCCTCGCCTGGCGCGAAGTCCACCGCCACGACCCCTCCGTTGTCGCCTCCCAAGACGACCAATGGGAATTCATCGCCGACACCGCCCTCGAATCCTGCGTCCCCTTCGCCCTCCTCGGCGCCATCAGCTGGTGGCTCATCCACCGCTCCCTCGCCCCCGTCGTCCGCCTCACCGAAGCCGCCGAACACATCCACGAAGATAGCCTCCACCACCGCCTCCCCCTCCGCGGCACCGGCGACGAACTCGACCGCCTCACCTCCGTCCTCAACGACATGACGGAACGCCTCGACACCTCCTTCTCCCGCGTCCGCGAATTCACCCTCCACGCCTCCCACGAACTCAAAACCCCCCTCACCATCCTCCGCAGCGGCTTCGAACAATCCCTCAGCCGCCCCGACGTCACCGAACCCCTTCGCGACCAAATCATCACCTGGATGGATGAAGTCGATCGCTTAAACCGAATCGTCAGCGGCCTCACCCTCCTCACCCAAGCCGACGCCGGACAGGTCTCCCTCCACACCGAAGCCGTCGCCCTCCACGACCTCCTCCGCGACGCCGCCAGCGAAGCCGATATCCTCGGCCAATCCCTCCACCTCACCATCAGCGTCGATCTCGGCCACAACATCACCCTCAAAGCCGACCGCCACCGCCTCCGCCAACTCCTTCTCAACCTAACCGACAACGCGGTCAAGTATAACCGAGAAGGCGGCTTCATCCACTACGCCCTCCACCAGGCCGACGGCCAAGCCTTCCTCCACGTCAAAAGCGGCGGCCGCGGCATCCCCTCAGACGAACTCCCCCACATCTTCGAACGCTTCTACCGCTCCGCCTCCTCCCGCGGCAGCGGCCTCGACGGCGTCGGCCTCGGCCTCAGCGTCTGCCAATGGATCGCCCACGCCCACGGCGGCGACATCACCGCCACCTCCCAGCCCGATCACACCGTCTTCACCCTGCGCCTGCCCTTGTCTGCAGTGCCCAACCCAGCAGCCTAACCCCAATCCCAGGACGAAACCGCTGGCACCTCCCCCCATCCTGTGGGATGGCCCCCCACGCCCGTCCTGCATGAAAATCATCGCCATCGCCAACCAGAAGGGCGGAGTGGGAAAAACCACCACCGCCATCAACCTCTCCGCTTGCCTCGCCAACGCCGGGGCCCGCGTCCTCCTCCTCGACCTCGACCCCCAAGGCAACGCCTCCAGCGGACTAGGCCACCGCGCCAGCGAAGGCCAAAGCCTCTACCGCGTCCTCATCGGCCAAGATACCCTCGCCAGCAAAATCCAACAAACCCGCTTCCCTAATCTCTCCATCATCCCCGCCCAGATGGAACTCGCCGGCTGCGAAGTCGAACTCGTCCGCTCCGAAAACCACCTCATCCGCCTCCGCGAAGTCCTCACCCCCCTCAAGGAAACCGGCCGCTTCGATTTCCTCCTCATCGACTGCCCCCCTTCCCTCGGCATCCTCATGACCTCCGCCCTCGCCGCCGCCGATGGCCTCCTCATCCCCATCCAATGCGAATACTTCGGCCTCGAAGGCCTCGCTCGCATCGTCGACATCCACGACCAAATCGCCACCAGCGGCATCAACCCCTCCGTCACCCTCGAAGGCATCCTCATGACCATGTATGACGGCCGCACCGGCCACTGCCGCGCCGTCGTCGAAGAAGTCCGCCGCGCCTTCACCGACCTCGTCTACCCCGTCTGCATCCCCCGCAGCATCGCCGTCGCCGAAAGCCAAAGCTTCGAAAAAGCCCTCGTCGAATACGACCCCAACGGCAAAGCCGCCGTCGCCTACCGCCAAGCCGCCGAAGCCTTCCTCACCCACAACCTCCTCCCCACCCCGCTTCCCGGCACCCGGACCCCCTAGCGCCAAAGCCCCGCCTCACGCCCGCGGCTTCAAGTCCCGTTCCAGCTCCACCCGATCCTCCCGGTTCCGCGCCTTGATCTTGTGATCCCGCTTGCTGCGCCGCTCCACCGTCATCTGCCGCGTCTTGCTGCGCTCCCGCAATTGCGCCATCTCCGCGTCCAATTTTAAAAAACCGCGGTACCGCTCCTCATTCAGGCTCCCCTCCGCCACCGCCGCCCGAATCGCGCACCCCGCATCCGAAGCGTGCTTGCAATCGTGAAAACGACACTGCCCCGCCAGGACCTCAATGTCCGCAAAGCGGCCCCGCAAGGTGCTCTCATCCGTCCACATCTGCACCTCCCGAATCCCCGGATTGTCAATGATGATCCCCCCCCGCCGCAGCACCATCAACTCCCGCGCCGTCGTGGTGTGGCGCCCCTTGCCCGTGCTCTCATTCACCTCCCCCGTCCACTGAAAGTCGTCCCCCAATAACTGGTTGATCAACGCCGACTTGCCCACCCCACTGGAACCAACCATCGCCACCGTCACCCCCGGCTCAAAATAAGACTTCAGCGCCTTCAGCCCCAATTTCTCATGGGCACTCGTAATGTGAATCCGCGCCTCCGGATTCAGCTCCAACAACGCCGCCGCCGCCGCCTGGTTTTGCTCCCGCCCATACAAATCGCATTTGTTCAGCAACACCACCGCCTGCGCCCCGCTCCGCCCAATGATCGCAAAAAAGCGCTCCATCCGCCGCGGATTAAAGTCCGGCCCCGCCTCCGTCACCACCACCACCACATCCACATTCGCCACCATCACCTGCTCCTCCGTGCTCTGCCCCGCCGCCTTGCGCGACAAACGGTTGCGCCGCGTCAACCGCGCCCGAATCACGCTGTCCAGCTCCCCCTCGCCCAATTCCACCGCCACCCAATCCCCCACCGCCGGCAATTCCGCATCCGTCGCCGCCTCGTGATACACCTTCCCCCCTAACACCACCTCCACTTCCGCAAACGCCCCCCCCTCCACATACAGCGCCCCATAGGTAATCTTGTTATCCCGAATCAACCGCGCCGCCTTCCACCCCTGCGCCGCCCACGGCGCAAACTCCGCCTCCAGCGCTTCACTCCACCCCAAATCCTCCAATCGTCGCGCAGCCATCTTTAAAAAAGGCTCCGCTGCTCCTTGGGCCGCAAACTCGGCTGCGCCCCGCTCGCCCGCAAAATCGCCACCGGTATCCCCCGCTCCTCCACATAGTCAATCTTCCCTGTCAGCTTGAACCATCCCATCTCCTGCAAGCTCGGCACCACCCCCTCAAAAACCACCGGCAGCGAAATCGGCCGCGCATCCGCCGCGCAACACGTCATCTGCAACACAAACACCCGCCACCGCCCCGCCTCCCCACTGCTGTCTTTCACCACCTGCCCCACCGTCTCCACCCCCTGCCCTCGCATCACCTTGGCATACTCCGGATCCGCGCTGCTGTAATATAATTCCTGCACCCCTAACTCAAAATTCCCCGCCGCATTGCGCGGCTGATACTTCTCCACCACCGCCAAGGTCATCCCCCCTGCCGCCTCCCCCTCACCCCCCTTTTGCGGCGTCAACCGAAAGGCCTCCGGAGTCTCCGTATCCCCCCCAGCCCGCGAGGCATAAGCATTCAGCATGTTCTTCTTGTATTTGTCGCTAAAATCATCCGGCGTCCCCACCGCCGCCGCCACCACCCCCACCGCCAACCGCGCCAGCGCCAA
>CALQKQ020000003.1 GCA_943331195.2 Akkermansia muciniphila
GGTATGCGGTGCAGGTGGCGGCGTGGGGGCAGGATCGCACGGGGGTGGTGGCTTCGATCCCGATGGCGGCGCGGCTATTAGAAGATTGGCAGCCGGATGTGGTGATTGGGAATTTTGGTTGTGACGATGTGGTGGGGCAGCCGCTGGAGTATCAGTATGTGCCGGAGAAGGCGCAGGGATTGGCGGCGCCGCCGCGCGATGCGGGGTGGAAGCGGGCGGTGTTTGGGGTGAGTCAAACGGCGCGGCTGCGGCGGTGGTGGATGCAGCGGGAGGAGACGGCGCAGTTGCAGAATCGGATGGGGCGGCCGGACTACTGGAAGGAGTTTTTTGGGAAGCTGAAGGCGCAGGTGGGAGGGATGGCGGTGCAAACGCCGCCGGGGCGGGATGCGATGCATGATCCGGAGCGGGAGTATGTGGATGGGTGGAAGGTGTTGCAGGAGTTGTGTGCGCGGCAGGGGGCGGCCTTGATCATGAGTGGGGAGGCCAGCTTACATGGTGGGGCGCTGGGGATGAGCGAGGCGGATAGCTTGACGGGGCTGCTGCCGGTGAAGTCCCAGGGGGGCGAGGGGGCGCGCTATGTGAGGCCGGATCCTGCTTGGGTGGAGGGGGAGATGAAGCGCTATGCGGCGGGGGCGGCGGCTTTGGCGGAGGGGGCGCGGCTGCCCTGGATCGACCTGAATGGGCGGGTGCCGCGGGACTTGGGGCATTTTTTCAGCGATGTGATTTTGACGGATGAGGGGGCGGGGGTGGTGGCTGGGGAGTTATTGCCGGTGGTGGAGCCGGTGTTGCAGGGGCGGCGCCATTAGAGTGGATTCAGAGGGGCGCGGGGTGTTGGGGTGGGGTTTCGCGTTGGAGGAGGGTGCTGAGGCCCCCGCCCCAGGCGGCGCGCATGGCGAGGGTGAGGAGGAGGGCGAGGAGGCCGAAGATCCAGGGCCACCAGGGCATGGCGGTGGCGAGGAGGTGGAGGTCGGTTTGCGGTTTGTCCATGCCGACGAGGGCAGCTTTTTCGCTGGAGCGGAGGGCCCAGGTTTGGGTTTGGTAGGCGAGCATGATGGCACCGTAGGCGAGGTTCATGGTGAGGCCTTTGAAGCTGAGGACGGTGGCGCGGGTGGCGGGTTCGCTGATGCGATTGAGATATTGGGAAATGAAGTAGTGGAGGGAGCGCATGCCGAGCCAGAAGGGGACGACGAAGAGGACGCCGCGCCAGCCGGGGAGGGTGAGGGAAATGCCGGAGAGGCCGAGGAGGATGAAGCAGGCGACCATGCCCATATTGCGCGAGGGGGAGGCCCGGCCGACGAGTTTTTCTACCACCAAGGCGGTGCCGATGCCGAGGATGGAGCTAGCGGCTAGGATGACTCCGTTCCAGGCTTCGTCGATGCCGAGGAGGCGGTAGTAGTTGCTGCCGACGGTGTAGAAGAGGCGGAGGAAGGAGTCGAAGAGGAGGCCGGTGAGGAGAATAGCCATGGCGGCGGGGCTGCGGCGGATGGCGCGGGCGGCATCGCCCATTTGGCGGAAGCTGGCGCGGATGAGGGGGCGCAGGCCGGAGATGTCGGGGGCGTGCTGGTGGGTGTCGGTTAGCATGAGGCTGGCGCGGACGGTGGCGGCGGCCATGAGGAGGTTGAGGAAGAGGGGGAGGCGGAGGCAGGTTTCCTTGGTGAAGGTGAAGGGGAGGCCGAGGGAGTGAGTGGCGCGGTTCATGAAATCGGCGCTGTAGGTGGCGGCGCCGATGAGGGCGACGAGCATGAAGGTGAGAGATTGCCAGCGCATGAGGCGGGCGAGCACGCGGGTCCAGGCGGCTTCGCGGCCGAGGGTGGGGAGGGCGTCGTAGACGAGGGCTTCGTCGGCGCCGGAGCAGCAGGCTTCGGCGAGGCCGCTGACGATGCGGTTGAGGGCCATGAGGGGCCAGAGCCAGGGGCCGCCGATGGGCATGAGGCAGAGGATGGCCATTTCGAGGACCATGAGCCAGGCGGAGAAGACGACGAGGCGGCGGCGGCCGAGTTTGTCCGCGAGGGCGCCGGAGGGCACTTCGAAGACGACGATGCTGGCGGCCCAGAGGGCGTTGAGGGCGGCGAAGTCTTCGAGGGTGAGGCCGAAGTCGAGGAAGAGGATGGTGAAAATGGGGTAGTAAAACCGCGAGTTGAAGAGCACGCGGAACCAGAGGAAGGCACGGATATTGCGCTCGGCGAGGGAAGGGAGGGGGTCGCTCACGGCGGCGGTGGGAGGGGGTGCTAGCGGTCGCTGCGGAGGGCGCGGGCGGGGTCCATGCGGCCGACGAGCCAGGCGGGGGGGACGGCGGCGAGGGTGCAGAGGATGAAGGCGATGCCGCAGATGAGGAGGTTGTCGAGGAGGCGAGGGTCGGCGGGGATTTCGCGGAGGCCGTAGATGCGTTCGTCGAAGATTTGCCAATGGAAGGCATCGCTGATCCAGCGGCGGAGGTCGTTGCGGAAGTGGAGTACGGTGCTGCCGAGGAGGTAGCCGAAGCCGACGCCGAGGCCGGCGACGATGAGGCCTTTGGCGACGAAGAGGCCGACGATTTGGGAGGTTTTGGCACCGAGGGCGCGCATCATGCCGATTTCTTTGCGTTTTTGGACGGCCATGGTGATCATGGTATTCATGATGCAGAAGGCGGCGACGACGGAGATGAAGCCTAAGACGAGATACATCATGCCGCGTTCGTTGGCGATGGCGTCGAAGAAGCGTTGGTTGCGCTCCATCCAGGTGCGGGGGATCCAGTTGGGGGGGAGGCCGGAATGGAGGAGGTCTTGTTTGACTTCGCCGGCGCGGAAGGGGTCGATGAGTTCGACGGTGAGGCCGTCGACGGCTTTGCCGGAGCCGGCGAGTTGTTGGGCTTTTTTGAGGGAGATGAAGCCGGAGGGTTGGTCGCCTAACTTGTCGTCGATGAGGACGCCTTGGACGATGAATTCGGCGGGCAGGGGGAGGTCGCGGTCTTTGGCTTCGACGGCTTGGGCGCGGGTGGGGTTATCTTTGGCGCGCTGTTGTTCTTGGTAGTAGCTGCGGTATTCTCTGAGGAAGGAGGGGCCGAAGACGTTGACGGCGGATTGGCCGAGGGTGAGGGTGCCGTCGCGGTTGAGGCGGTCGGCGAGGGCTTGGGTTAGGACGATGTTGTCGCCGGCGAGTTCGAAGGAGCCTTCGCCTTTTTCGCCCATGAGTTTTTGGAGGCGTTCCATTTGGACTTGGTCCTGGGGGTCGACGCCGATGAGGAGGGCCTGGGCTTCGGGGAGGGGCGGGCCGCCGTCGGCTAGGGCGGTTTCTTCTGCGGGGGTGGGTTTGCGTTCGAGCACGCTGGTGACGGTGACGATGGGGGAGACGGAGCGGACTTCGGGGTGTTGTTTGAGGAGGAGGGAGACGGCGCGCCAGTCTGGTTCGGGGGGGGCGTCTGGTTCGGGGGCCCAGTCGTCGCGCTGGGGTTGGACGACGAGGGCGGGTTCGGTTTTGAGCAATTCTTCTTTGATTTTCTTTTCGAAGCCGCTCATGACGGCGATGACGACGAGGAGGACGCCGACGCCGAGGGCGACGCCGGCGACGGAAATGACGGTGATCACCGAAACGAAGGTCCCTTTGGGTTTTAAATACCGCAGGGCGATGAACCAGCTGAATTTCATGGGGCGGGAGTAGCGCCGGACGGGGGGGGCCGCAAGGGCTTCCCCGAGACTGGGGGGGAAGCGTTGGGGGTGGACAAAGGGGCGGGGGGCGGCGTATCTGCTGGAGGGGTGGGGCGAGGGGGATGTCTCTCTTGGCCTGAGTTGCCCTGGGTTTTTATTTAGACAGTTATTTTATGAAGATCGTCCATTTGACGCCTGGCACGGGGAATTTTCACTGTGGGTCATGTTTGCGGGACAACCATTTGGTGAAGGCGCTGCGGCGGCTGGGGCATGAGGTGACGATGGTGCCGCTGTATTTGCCGTTGGTGACGGATGATGCGCCGGCGAGTGGTGGAGCGGCGGTGCAGGTGGGGGGGATCAACTTGTATTTGCGGCAGAAGGTGTGGTTGCTGCGGTGGCTGCCGCGGTTTTTGTTTCGTTTTCTGGATGCGCCGGGGGTGCTGCGGGCGGCGGCGGACCGTGCGAGCATGACGAGCGCGCGGGAGTTGGGGGAGATGACGGTGGAGACCTTGCGGGGGCCGCAGGGGCGGCAGGCGGAGGATTGGCAGCGGCTGGTGGATTGGATTGGCGCGGAGGGGAAGCCGGATTTGATCTCCCTATCTAATGGTTTGCTCAATGGCTTGGCGCCGGCGATCCGGCAAACCCTGGGGGTTCCGGTGCTGTGTTCGCTGCAGGGGGAGGACTCGTTTTTGGATACCTTGCCGGAGCCGTATCGGACGCAGGCGTGGGAGGCCTTCCGCGCTAACAATTCGAGTGTGGGGTGTTATTTGGCGACGAGTGAGTACTATCGGGGGGAGATGGAGCGGCGATTGGGGTTAGGGGCGGGGCGGGTGGTGGCGGTGCGCAATGGGATGGACTTTGCGGGATATGGGGTGGCGGCGCGGGGGCCGGAGGTGCCGACGATAGGCTATTTGGCGCGGCTGTGTCGGGGGAAGGGATTGGCGACCTTGGTGGAAGCCTTTGTGGTGTTGGCGGGGCGGATGCCGGAGGCGCGGCTGGCGATTGGGGGGACGAGCACGGCGGCGGATGCGGGCTTCATTGCGGCGCAGAAGGAGCGGCTGGAGCGGGCGGGGTTAGGGGGGCGGGTGAGTTGGCAGGAGAACCTGAGTTTTGCGGAAAAGATAAGCCATTTGCAAAGTCTCAGCGTCTTGAGTGTGCCGGCGACGTATGGGGAGGCCTTTGGGCTGTATGTGATTGAGGCGCTGGCCTGCGGGGTGCCGGTGGTGGAGCCGGACCATGCGGGGCTAGCGGAAGTGGTGAAGGCGACGGGGGGCGGGGTGCTGTGTGCGCCTGACGATGTGGGGGCCTTGGCGGAGGCCTTGGAGTTGCTATTGCGGGACGAGCCGCGGCGGCAGGCGCTGGGGGAGCGCGGGCGGGCGGCGGTGCTGGCGGAGTTTAACGCGGACCGGATGGCGCGGGATTTTGCGGCGGTGGCGGCGGGTTTGTGCGGGGGCTGAGGGAGGGCGCCGCCGGGGGCGCGGGGGCTCATTTTTTCAACTTGAGGGCGGCCTCGATGAAGCCGGCGAAGCGGGGGTGGGGGTGGTTAGGTTTGGAGAGGAATTCGGGATGGAACTGGGAGGCGATGAAGAAGGGGTGGTCGGGGACTTCGACGATTTCGACTAACTTGCCGTCGGGGCTGGTGCCGGAGATGCTGAGGCCGGCGGCTTCGAGGCGTTCGCGGTAGTCGTTGTTGAATTCGTAGCGGTGGCGGTGGCGTTCGCTGATTTCAGGAGAGCCGTAGAGGCGGTGGGCGAGGCTGCCGGGTTTGAGGGTGGCTTTCCAGGTGCCGAGGCGCATGGAGGCGCCGAGGGCGACGACGTCTTTTTGTTCATCCATGAGGCAGATGACGGGGTCGGGGCCGGTTTCGTTGAATTCGGTGCTATTGGCGAGGGGGAGGCCGCAGACGTGGCGGGCGTATTCGATGGTGGCGATTTGCATGCCGAGGCAGAGGCCGAGGTAGGGGAGGCGGTGTTCGCGGGCGTATTGGGCGGCGATGATTTTGCCTTCGATGCCGCGGTCGCCGAAGCCGCCGGGGATGAGGACGCCTTGGATATCGGGGGGGAATTGGGCGGGGGAGCCGTGTTCGAGGTCTTCGGCGTCGACGCGGACGAGGCGGACTTCGCAGTCGTGGGCGGCTCCGGCGTGGGTGAGGGCTTCGTAGACGCTTTTATAGGCGTCTTGGAGTTCGATGTATTTGCCGACGACGGCGATGCGGACGCTGCGGGTGGGGTTGGTGACGCGGTTGACGAAATTTTTCCATTCGGTGAGGTCGGGCTCGCGGGTGTGGAGGTGGAGCATTTCGCAAGCGAGGGCGTCGAACTTTTCCCGGTAGATCATGAGGGGGAGTTCGTAGATGGATGATTTGACATCGCGGGCTTCGATGACGGCCTTGAGGGGGACGTTGCAGAAGAGGGAGATTTTTTCGCGGACTTCTTTTTCGAGGGGTTGGTCTTCGGTGCGGCAGACGACGACGTGGGGTTGGATGCCGATTTCGCGGAGTTTGGCGACGGATTGTTGGGTGGGTTTGGTTTTGAGTTCGCCGGCGGCGCGGATGTAGGGGACCAAGGTGACGTGGACGAAGAGGCAGTTTTCGTTGCCTTCTTCGTGCATGAATTGGCGGATGGCTTCGAGGAAGGGGAGGCCTTCGATGTCGCCGGTGGTGCCGCCGATTTCGGTGATGATGACGTCGGCTTTGCTGACGGCGGCGGCTTCGCGGATGCGGGCTTTGATTTCGTCGGTGATGTGAGGGATGACCTGGACGGTTTTGCCGTGGTAGGCGCCTTTGCGTTCTTTTTCGATGACGTTGAGGTAGACTTGGCCGCTGGTGAGGTTGTTGAGGCGGCTGAGGTTGGAGTGGGTGAAGCGCTCGTAGTGGCCGAGGTCGAGGTCGGTTTCGGCGCCGTCATCCAGGACGTAGACTTCGCCGTGTTGGAAGGGGCTCATGGTGCCTGGGTCGACGTTGAGGTAGGGGTCGAACTTCTGCATGATGACCTTGAGTCCACGCAATTCTAGCAAGGTGCCGAGGGAGGCGGCGGTGAGGCCCTTGCCCAAAGAACTGACCACGCCACCCGTGAAAAAAATGAACTTCATGGGAAGGTAAAGAGGGCAGAGGGGGAGGTGGTGCAAGAGAAGATGTGCCTGGTGCGGCTTTGGGGCCGGTCAGGGGGGTGTTGCGGGGGTTTTTCCTGGGCCTTCGAGCCAGGTGCTGACGTGTTCGGCCCAGAGTTGGCCGTGTTTGAGGAGGCCTTTGGGGTTGAAGTGGACGCCGTCGCGGAAATCGGCGCGGAGGGCATCGGTGTCGGGGCCGGGGAGGGTGAGGCCGTCGTCCCAGAGGGAGTGTTGGGCGCGGCGGAACTCGTCGTCGGCGGGGTCGGATTCGCTGTGGTAGGTGGTTTGGGAGGTGAACCAGGGGACGGGCCAGGCGGCGGCTTGGCGGGAGGCGAGGACGAGGGCTTTCATGTAGCGGGCGTAGTCTGGGCCGGAAATCTGGCGGTCGGCGGGGTAGCCGGAGCGGGCTTGTCCGGCGTCGGATTCGCCTTGGTGCCAGAGCACGGCGCGGCAGCCTTGGGGGCCGAGGGCTTGGAGTCGGGCGGAGAGGCGGGCGAAGGGTTCGCCGAGGGCTTCCCAGGAGCCATCGGGGCGGGCTTTGAGGCCGGCTCCGGTGGTGGTGAGGCGTTCGACGGGGGTGCCGGCGGGGAGCCATTCGCGCACGCTGGTGGCGCCGACGCCGAGGGGGATGACGCCGATGGGGACGTGGAGTTTAGCGGCTAGGGCATCGCCGAAGGCGGGCATGAAGCTGCCGCCGTCTCCGGAGGCCCCGCGCTGGGGGTCGTTGCCGAGGTGCCAGAGTTGGCCGTCGAAGGAGGCGAGGGAGCCGGTCTGGGTGAGTTGGGGGGAGCTGCCGTGGTTGGCGGAGTTGGATTGGCCGGCGACGAGGAAGACCTCGCCGACGCCGAGGTGGGCCACGGTGGTGGTGGCGATGGTTTGGTCTTGGCGGAGGGCGCGCAGTTCGAGGCGATACCAACCGCCGGCGGGGAGTTCGAGGGCGGCGGAGAACTCGGCTTGTCCTGGGAGGGCGGGCACGGGTTGCCAGGATTGGGGGAGGGATCCGGCGAGGGGTTTTCCGAGGAGGCGGTATTCGAGGGCGGCGTCGGCGGGGCGCAGGCCGGTGAGGCGGACGGTGCCTTGGGTGGGGGTGCGGCGCTGGGTGACTTGCCAGTCGAGGGGTTCGCGGAGGGTGAGGGATTCTGGGGGGGCCGCTAGGGCGCTGGTGAGGAGGGCGGCGCTGAGGAGGAGGAGGCGGAGGGGAGGTGGGGAGGACATGGGAAGAATGGGAAGAATGGGAGGGATGGGAAGAATGGGAGGGATGGGAGGGATGGGAGGGATGGGAAGAATGGGAGGGATGGGAAGAATGGGAAGAATGGGAAGAATGGGGTGTTAGGCGGCGGCGATTTGTGGGGGGTGCTAGGATTTGATGGAAGGGAGGAGGTCTTGGAGGAGGCTGGAGGTGTCGCGGCCTTCGGCGCGGGCTTTGAAATTGGTGAGGACGCGGTGTGGTAGGACGAGGAGGGCGACGGAGCGGACGTCGTCGAGATCGGCGCAGGGTTTACCGGCCATGGCGGCGCGGCCTTTGGCTCCGAGGATGAGGAATTGGGAGGCGCGGGGGCCGGCGCCGCAGCGGACGAAGCGTTGGATGAGTGGGGAGGCGGAGGGGGAATCTGGGCGGGTGGCGCGGACGAGGTTGACGGCGAACTGGATGACTTCGTCGGAGACGGGCATGGCGCGGACGAGTTGTTGGACGGCGAGGAGATCGGGGCCGTTGAGGATGGTGGAGAGGAGGGGGATGTCGGTGCCGGTGGTGCGGCGGACCATGGTGGCTTCTTCTTGGGGGGAGGGGTAGTGGATGGGGACGGAGAGCATGAAGCGGTCGGTGGCGGCTTCGGGGAGTTGGTAGGTGGCCTCCATTTCGATGGGGTTTTGGGTGGCGAAGACGTGGAAGGGGGAGGGGAGGGGCATGGTTTCGCGGCCGGCGGTGACTTCGCGTTCCTGCATGGTATGGAGCATGGCGGCCTGGGTTTTGGGCGGGGTGCGGTTGATTTCGTCGGCGAGGAGGAGGTTGGTGAAGATGGGGCCGGGCATGAATTTGAGTTCGCGGCGGCCGGTGGCGGGGTTGTCCTGGATGATTTCGGTGCCGGTGATGTCGGCGGGCATGAGGTCGGGGGTGAACTGGATGCGCTTGAAGGTGAGGTCGAGGGTTTGGGCGAGGGAGCGGATGAGGAGGGTTTTGGCGAGACCGGGGACGCCGGTGAGGAGGAGGTGTTGGCCGCAGTAGAGGCCGAGGAGCACGTCTTCGATGACGCGCTGTTGCCCGACGATGGCCTTGGCGAGCTCTTGGCGCAGGGCTTGGGTGCGTTGGGGGAGGCTTTCGAGGAGTTCGTGGGGGGTGCTCATGAGCGGAGGGGGGTTGAAGGGAGAGCGGCGCGGAAGGTGGGCTATGGTTCGCGCGCTTTGAAGACTACTTGGTAGGGGCGGGTGGGGTCGCAGGTTTTGGGGTTGGGGACGAGGATGAAGTCGTCGGCGATGACGGGGTGGAGGTCGCCTCCGCTAACTATTTCGATGTGATGCAAGCGTTTGGGGAAGAAGGCGATGAAGGGACGGCCGCCGCGCTGGGAGCCGTTGGTGTCGATGGGGGCGAAGCTGGCGGTGCCGCGTTGGGGGGTGATGGAGAAGGTGTAGGTGCCGTCTTGTTGGGTGAGGGACTGTTCCCAGGCTTTGGGGCGGTCGGCCAGGCGGGCTTCCCATAGGGGGTCGCCGTAGAAGGCGAGCACGTCGCGATCGTGGAGGAGGCCGGGGGAGGGGGCGGTGTTGAGGAGGTGGATGAGGGCGTGGTGATTGGCTAAAAAGGATTCCGCTAGGGTATAGCGTCCTGGTTGTTCGATAAAATAGTCGAGGCAGCCCCAGCCGGCGTAGCCGAACCAGGTGGTGACGGTGTAGCCGATCATTTGGCGGACGGCGGCGCTGTGCATCCAGGCGAGGGCCATGGCCTCGGGGTCGTCGATGTGAGCCATGAGGCAATTGCCGATGGCGAGGTAGACTTTGGGGTTTGGGGAGGTGACGTTGAAGCGGTTTTTTTGGGTATCGGATCCGAAGAGTTGGCCGTGTTGGGAGAGGAAGTAGCCGTTGGGATAGGCGAAACCGATTTGCCAATTGCGTTCGGTGGCGTGGCCGGAGGTGAGGAAGCAATCGGGGCGGTAGTCGTTGAGGGTATCGACCAAGGCTTTGGTGGTGTCTTGGGGGACGGAGCGGGTTTCGGGGGATCCGCCGTTTGTTTTGCGGACCATTTTGTGGGGGACGAGTTCGTCGTACCAGAGGCCGTCTTCGACCATATCGAGGGCGAACTGGGTGCCGGAGGCGACCTTATGGATGGTGAGGGGGGCAGATTCTTGGGCGATGGCGAGGGCGTTGGCGGCGTTGTAGCCGGTGAGGATGCCCCATTGGGTATCGGTGTAGATGTCGTCGTCGAGGGTGCGGGTGAGTTGGTGGACTTGGCTGACGAAGGCGCGGGTGGCTTCGGCGGGTGGGGTGACGAAGCAGGTGTGGCGGGGGAAGGCTTGTTGGAGTGGCGCGAGGACTTCGGCGACGGAGGATTGATAGGTGGCGAGGGCGCCTTGGTGTTTGCGCTGGAGGGCTTGGACGACTTCGCGCCAGGCGGGGTCGGCGAGGGTGGAGGCCTTGGCGACGACCAGGTAGGAGGATGGCGGCGGGGTGAGCGGGGCGGGCGGGGCGGCGAGGAGGGGAAGGGAGGGAAGGGTGAGGAGGGCGGCGGCGCGGAGGGCGCGGAGGGGGGCGGGATGAGGGTGCATGGAGGGTGAGCCGGATCCTACGGGATCGAGCTGGCGTTTGTCATCTCCATAACGCTGAGGCCCTGGGGTGGCCGGGGGAGCGGGGGCAGGAGGGGGCTGCTAGGGGCGGGGGCCGGGGAGGCCGTGGAGCAGGGGGCGGGCCAGGGCGGGGGCGAGGAGGCTGCCGAGGACATCGGCGAGCCAGTCGTAGTGGTCGAGGCCATGGCGGCCGGGGGTGAAGCTTTGGTGCCATTCGTCGAACCAGCCGATGGCGGCGCCGGCGGCGAGGACGAGGAGGGCGATGCGGGGCCAGGAGAGGGGGCTTTGGGGGCCTGGGGGGCTTTGGGGGCCCATGGGGGAGGGGCGGCGGAGGCGGAGGGCGAGGGCGAGGAGGATGCCGCCGAGGGCGAAGAAGCCGGTGTGGACGACTTTGTCGAAGCCGACGAGGTCGATCTTGGGACCGGGGTGGCTCATGGAGGAGAGCACGTTGAGGGTGAGGAACCAGGCACCCCAGGCGGCGAACCAGAGCTGGGGGCGGTGCCAGAGGGGGGGCGGGCTCATCTTAACGAGGGCCGTTATTCAATTCGGATTCGAGGCGTTCGCTGAGCCACTGTTTGATCATGCTTTGGTAATTGAGGTAGCGGGAGCGGGCGAGGCGCTTGATGCGGGCGAGCATGCGGGGGTCGAAGCGCAGGGTGATGGTGGTGCTTTCGCGGACGTCGGGGCGGTGGAGGGCGCTGTTCATGAGGCGGGCGTCCAGCTGGTGCTGGGCCCAGAAGTGGGCTTCGGCTTCTTCGTCGGGGAATTCGGGGACTTCCCGCCAGGACATGAGTTTTTTCATGGTGAGGATGCTAGAGGAATTCGACGTTTTTGCGTTCGTAGAAGCTGAGTTCGTCAGCGGTCATGGGGCGGGCGAAGAGGACGCGGTATTTTTTGCCATCGGTCCAGAAGAGGCTGAAGATGGGGTGGTTGGCGATGGTTTTGCCGAGGCAGAAGTAGCGGGCTTCGGCGGCGGCGTTTTCGGTTTCGGGGAGGAGGCGGAGGGAGAAGGGGTCTTCGAAGGATTCCTCGATCTCCCGCGGGGGGAGGGCTTTGAGGTCGAAGGGGGCGTCCAACCAGTCGAAGTCCATGGGTGCAGGGGGTGGTGGGTGGGTAGTGTTAGGCGGGAGCCGAAGCGGGCTGGGGGGCGGGCTGGATGAGTTCGATTTCGTAGCCTTCGGGGGCGTCGATGAAGGCGAAGATGGTGCCGGAGCTGGAGGGGGTGGGGCCGTCGGAGAGGGGGAAGCCGAGGGCGGCGGCGTGGGCGGCGAAGGCGGCGAGGTCGGGGACTTCGAAGGCGAGGTGGGTGAGGTCGGGTCCGACGATGACGGGGCCGCTGGCGTCGAATTGGCAGATTTCGATGAGTTCGGGGCTGCCGGGGGTTTGGAGGAAGACGAGTTCGGAGCCGCGGGGGGATTTATGGCGGCGGATTTCTTGGAGGCCGAGGACGCGGGTGTAGAAGTCGACGGTGCGGGCGAGGTCGGCGACGCGGTAGCGGGTGTGGAGCAGGCGGGTGACCATGGTGGTGGTGGGGAGGGGGGGATAAAGTCGACGCAGGGGAGGCGGCGGCAACCTATTTATTTTTCTGGGGTTGGAGGGGGTGATTAGTCGGCGATGAGGCGAGGGGCTGGGGGGAGGGCGTCGAGGAAGATTTTGCCGTAGCTTTTGGAGAGGACGCGGGGGTCGAGGATGACGGCGATGCCGCGGTCTTTGCGGGTGCGGATGAGGCGGCCGACGCCTTGGCGGAGTTTGAGGACGGCTTCGGGGACGGAGTATTCGGAGAAGGGGTTGCCGCCGCGGTCTTCGATGAATTCCATGCGGGCGGCGGTGAGGGGGTGGTCGGGGACGGCGAAGGGGAGGCGGGTGATGATGACGTTGGAGAGGGCTTCGCCGGGGACGTCGACGCCGGTCCAGAAGCTTTCGGTGCCGAAGAGGACGCTGCTGATGTCTTCTTTAAAGTCTTGGAGGAGTTGGTGGCGGGGGCGGCCTTTGCCTTGGATGAGGAGTTCCCAGCCTTTTTGTTGGAACCAGCGCTCCATGCGGGAGGCGAGGTTTTCCATGAGTTTGTAGCTGGTGAAGAGGACGAAGGCGCGGCCTTGGGATTGTTCGAGGAAGTGTTTGATCCACTCTTCGAGGGCGGCTTCGTAGCCGGGGCTGTTGGGTTCGGGGAGGTGGCGGACCAGGTGCAGTTGCATTTGGGTGGGCCAGTCGAAGGGGCTGCCGATGTGGACGGCGCGGACTTTTTCGGCGCCGCAGCGGCGGCGGAAGTAGCGCAGGTTGGGTTCGCCGGCGCCGAAGGTGGCGCTGGTGAAGAGGCAGGTTTTGGTGCCGCTGAAGAAGAGTTGGCGGAGGAGGCCGCTGAGGTCGACGGGGGAGGCGTGGAGGCTGACGTTGCGTTGGTCGATGCCGCTGCGTTCGACCCAGTAGACGTGGCCGGGGCGGGCCATGGTGAGGAATTCTTCGAGGGCGGCGCGGGTTTCGGCGAGGCGGCGGCCCATTTCTGCGAGTTCCGCTAGGGTATTGTCTGGGGTTTCTTTGTCATCGGTGAGGCGGCGGACGCATTGGACGACGTCGAGGAGGGCGCCGTGGAGGGTATTTTCGACGAGGCCGGCGCGGCGGACGCGGTATTCGCGGCCTGCGGGGGAGAATTTGGCGGCGTCTTTGACGGTTTCGAAGAAGCCTTCGACTTGTTCGAGGACTTTGGCGGTGCTGGTGACGCCTTCGGGGGATTTGGCGAGGGCGAAGAGGCCTTTTTGGGTGCGGGGGTTGTAGAGGCGGTTGAGGTCGAAGCGGAGGCTGGTTTGGGAGAGGTTGAGGCCGAGTTGGCGGGCGGCGGTATTTTCTAAGGTGTGGGCTTCGTCGAGGATGACGAAGTCGTTGGGGAAGAGGAAGCCTTCGCCTTCGGCGCCCATTTCGTCTTGGGCGGCGAGGAGGGTAAAGAAGAGGGTGTGGTTGAGGACGAGGACTTCGGCTTCGGCGGCGGCGCGGCGGGCGTTTTGGTAGTAGCAGCCGGTGTCGGGGCCGCAGCTGCGGGGGGTGCAGACGTGGGATTCGCTGCAGACCTGGGACCAGACATTAGGGGAGGGGGAGAAATTGAGATCGCTGAGGGTGCCGTCTTTGGTTTCTTGTTTCCATTTCCAGAGGGCGCGGAGTTCGTCGTGTTCGGCGGTGCTGAAGAGGTCGCCGGTGCTGCGCATGGCGCGGGAGAGGCGGGAGGGGCAGAGGTAGTTGCCGCGGCCTTTGAGGAGGACGGCGGCGAAGGGTTGGGGGAGGAGTTTTTGGACGATGGGGATGTCTTTGGCGATGAGTTGTTCTTGGAGATTGATGGTGTGGGTGGAGATGACGGCTTTGCGCTGATGGCGCTGGGCGGTGAGGATGGCGGGGAGGAGGTAGGCGAGGGATTTGCCGACGCCGGTGCCGGCTTCGATGATGACGGGGCGTTTTTTTTCGAGGGCTTGGCCGACTTCGACGGCCATGCGTTGTTGTTCGGCGCGGTATTCGAAGTCGGGGGATTGGGAGAGGATGCCTTGTTCGGAGAAGGCGTGGTGCATCTCGAGGGCGAGGCCGGTGAGGGTGTCTGGGGAGGGCGTCAGGTGGCCGACCCGGCTGGGGGGCGGGTCTGCTAACATGTCCTCGGGTAGGCGGCTTTCCACGGGGGAAGAAAGCGCCCGGGGGGGGCGGCGTCAATGGCTGGGCTGGGGTGGGGAAGAGGGGTGGAAGAGGGGGATGGGGGTGGGGTGCGATCTTGCGCAATATGGTTTGCGCGGCGCGGAATCGGCGTGGTACGGTGGAACCCGCCAATCCGGCCCCCTTTTCCAGAATTCCCCCCGCTCCATGGAACCCGACCGCGTCACCCAGGCCTTTCTTTCTCGTTTTTCTGAACCGATCATTGAGGAGGCGGAGCGCTTGCGGGCGGCGGGGGCGGTGAAGCAGATTTTTGGGGGAGCGGCGTTCATTCGGGCGCGGGTGGAGGAGATGGGGGATGTGTACCGGGTGATGTTGAAGCGGAGCGTGTTGGGGTGGGAGTGGGAGTTGAGTGGGCCGGAGACGCAGCATCCGGCGGTGATCGCGGCGGTGATGTTGGAGCGGGTGGCGCGGGGGGAGTCGCTGCCGGACTCGCCTAACGAGGTGGGAGATGCGGCGTTGTTGGAGGTGATTGAGGAGAAATTGGGGCGGAGCTTGCTGCCGATGGAGGATCTTTTTGTGGAGAAGTTGGAGAAGCGCTACAAGCGCTATGAGATGGAGCAGGCGCTCTACGATACGGATTTGGTGCGATTGAATCCGAAGTGGACGGTGGAGAGTTATGAGCCGGTGACGCTGTGGCCGGAGCCGCCGGGGGACATTGTGCAATTTTGGAATTACATTGCGGCGGCGTTTATTCGGCGGAAGCTGTTTTACCCGCCGTTCATGGAAGTGATCACGCAGAAAGAGGCGACCAAGGAGCAGTTACGGGCGTGGGAGAAGGAGCGGGAGCGGGCGGCGTGGCAGGCGCGGTTGGACCGGGTGATCACGGCGCCGGTGCATCCGCCGCGGGCGGTGGAATTGCGCCTGCTGGTGAACACGCGGGAGGCCAAGTTGCAGCAGCGGGTGCCGGGGGTGGGGACGTTTGAGACTTTGCCGGGGGAGCTGGAGGTGACGCGGTTGCGGCAGAATTTGGCGCAGGGGCGGTTGCTGATGGATGATGTTTCGGAGTCGCTGTTTAGTCAGTGGTGTGGGTATTGGGGCGGGGGGGAGGCTCCGGCGGCGGTGCTGCGCTTGGACGTGGCGCGGGCGCGGGAATTTATGGGGCAGTTGTTGCGGCAGCGGGCGCTGGCGGATCGGCTGGTGACCTTGGATGAGCAGCCCTTTTTCCATGTGGCGGAGCCGCTGCATTGGGAATGCAGCGACCCGGTGGGGGAGGAGGCGGAGGACCGCAGCTATGGTTTGCAGTTGACCATGGCTGATGGGGAAGCGGTGCCGTATGGCCTGGCGGTGTTGCCGGGGGCGGTGGATTTGTATCTTTCGGACGAGGCGGTGTTTCGGGGCCCGCGGCCGTGGATGGATAGTGGGGAGGCCATGCCGCGCTATGAGTTGCCGGCGGAAGTGGTGGAGAGCGAGACCGGGGTGGATTTTTTGCGGCGCTTGGAGGTGACCTTGCCGCCAGCGCTTAAGGCGCGCTCGGTGGAGGCGGTGCTGAAGCCCTTGCTAGTGATGAAGTTGACGAAGAAGGGGGCCACGGTGGATGCGGAGCAGGTCCAGGCCGTGGTGAGTGCTAGCGACGAGGATGCCTTCCGTCGCGAGGTGTTAGAAAAGGACAGTTGGCGCTTGGAGGAGAGCCGCCGCTTTGAGGATGGGCGCTTGCCTTGGTTTGACCGGCGGGCGCTGCACGCGGTGCCGGAGCAGCTTGCCGAGCTTGGGTTGACGTGGGATGCCACGGGACATTTTTTCAAGATTCGGCTGACCAAGGCCTTTCCGGACCGGTTTGTGAAGTGGCTGGACGGGCTGCCGCCGTCGGTGGCGGTGGAGTTGGATGGGGATCTGAAGACCTTGCGGGCGGACCCGGTGAAGGCGTCGGTGAAGTTTGAAATTACCGAGGCGGGGGAGATTGATTGGTTTGACCTCAAGGTGTTAGTGGAAGTGGAGGGGATGGATTTGACGCGGCAGCAGATTCGCGATTTGGTGGATGCGCGGGGGGGATTTGTGCGGATGCCGGATGGGGGGTGGTTGCGGTTGGAGATGACGCTGAGCGAGGAGCAGGAGGCGGCGGTGAACCAGCTGGGGCTGGATGTGTATGATTTGTCAGGGGAGGCGCACCGCATGCACGTGCTGCAGTTGGCGGAGCCGGGGGCCAAGGAGATCTTTGATCCGGAGGCGTGGAACCGGGTGTGCGATCGGGCGGTGCGGCTGAAGTTGCAGATTCGGCCGCCGGTTCCGGCGGGGTTCCAGTTGGAGTTGCGTCCCTATCAAATTGAAGGGTTTCATTTTTTGGCCTATTTGGCTTCGAATCATTTTGGGGGGATTTTGGCGGACGACATGGGTTTGGGAAAGACGGCGCAGAGCATTTGTTGGATTCTGTGGCTGCGGGAGCGGGCGGAGGCGGCGGCGCGGGAAGCGGCGGTGGGGGGAGTGGTGCGGATGGTGGCTCCGGTGTTGGTGGTGGCGCCCAAATCGGTATTGGATGTGTGGGCTGGGGAAGTGGTGAAATTTGCGCCGTCGCTGCGGGTGCAGGTGGTGCGGGACAAGCACGAGCTTGAGGTGGAGCGGCTGGGGCGGGATGTGGATTTGTTGGTGTTGAACTACAGCCAGCTGCGGGTCAATGGGGACAAGTTGAAGGCGATCAACTGGTTGACGGTGGTGTTAGACGAGGGGCAGCAGATCAAGAATCCTGACAGCATGGCGGCGCGGGCGGCGCGGGAGTTGACCTCGGATCACCGTTTAGTGCTGAGCGGGACGCCGATTGAAAACCGGCTGCTGGATGTGTGGAGTTTGATGGCCTTCGCCATGCCGGGGGTGCTGGGGAACCGGAAGTATTTCAAGGATCGCTTTGATCGCCGCAAGGACAACGGGGCCCAGATTCGCTTGGGGGCGCGGCTGCGGCCGTTCTTGCTGCGGCGCACTAAGGGGCAAGTGGCCTTGGATTTGCCGAGCCGCACCGAGGAAGATATGTATTCGGCGCTGGAGGAGGTCCAAGAGGAGCTTTACAGCGCGGAGATGCAGCGGATGCAGCGCATTTTGCTGGGATTGGACAACGACGCCGCGCTGCGCAAGAACAGCTTTGTGATCCTGCAAGGCCTGATGCGCCTGCGCCAGATTTGTTGCCACCCGGGCTTGATCGACGACAAATATCTGGAGACGCCCAGCGCCAAGCTGACGGCGCTTTTCTACTTATTGGATCAGCTGCGCGAAGCGGGGCACAAGGTGTTGGTTTTCTCGCAGTTCACTTCCATGCTGGACATCATCAAGGCGCGCTTGGTGGCGGAGGAGCGGCCTTATGTGATGTTGACGGGCCAGACTAAGGACCGCCAAGCGGTGGTCCAGGAGTTCCAGACGAGCAAGGAGCCCTTGGTCTTCCTGCTGAGCCTGAAGGCGGGGGGAAGCGGCTTGAACCTGACGGCGGCGAGCTATGTGGTCATGTATGATCCTTGGTGGAATCCAGCGGTGGAAAGCCAAGCGATTGACCGAACCCACCGCATTGGGCAGACCAATCCGGTGATCGCCTATCGGCTGCTTTCGGCGAACACGGTGGAGGAAAAAATCCGCCGCCTGCAATACCAGAAGCAGGCCTTGGTCACGGGGGTGTTGGGCGAGGAGAGTTTTGCGAGCAATTTGGCGCTGGAGGATGTGCGCTCGTTGTTCACCCGCGAGGCGGAGGACGAGGGCCCCAGCAAGAAGGGCAAGAGCCGAGGGTTATTGGCGCGCGACTCCTGAGGGGGGCGCGGGAGGGGCGCTTTCCCGTTGCGCGCGGGGGGCGCGGGGGGAAGGTGAGAGACCCTTTTTGCTATGTCCGTTCCGCTGCTGCCATCCTACGAAGCCTTCCTGAGCCTGGCGGCTCAGGGCAACTTGATTCCGGTGCATGCGGAGCTGACGGCGGACTATGAGACGCCGCTTTCGGCGTATGAGAAAATCGGGGATGGCACGCCACGGTTTCTTTTAGAATCGGCGGAGGTCACGGGTTTTTCGGGGCGCTATTCGTTCATGGGAGCGAAGCCTCGCGCGGTGTTGAGCGCCCGGGGCGCGACCATGGAAGTGCGCCGCAGCGATGGCTCGGTGGAGACCTATGAAACGGCCACGGACCCGCTGCGGGAGGTGGAGGATTTTATGGCGGCGTTTCGGCCGGTGGCGGTGAAGGGCTTGCCGCTCTTTTCGGGTGGGGCGGTGGGCTATCTGGGCTACGACATGGTGCGGTGGTTTGAGTCGACGGTTTCGCCCCCGCCTGCGGCGGATGAGCTAGGGATTCCGGACATGGTGTTTGCCATCGCGGATACGCTGGTGATTTTTGATCATCGGTATCGGCTGCTGCAGGTGGTGGCCAACGTTTATGTGGACGAGCACGCGGATCTGGCGGCGGCCTATGCGTGGGCGGGGGAGCGGATTCGGGAATTGATCGCGAAATTGTCGGAGCCGCTGCACGTCAAGCCGATGGCGGCGGCGCCGGTGGTCTCGACGGTGGCGCCGCAGTGCAACACCACGCGGGAGGAATATTTGGGGATGGTGGAGCGGGCGCAGGAATACATCAAGGCGGGGGACATCTTCCAGGTGGTGCCGAGCCAGCGTTTTGCGGTGCCCTACAGCGGGCGGCCGGTGGAGCTGTACCGGGCGCTGCGGCACGTCAATCCATCGCCGTATATGTTTTGCTTGGAGTTTGGCGACTTTTCGTTAGTGGGGAGCAGTCCGGAAGTGCATGTGCGCTGTCTTGATGGCAAAGTGGACATTCGGCCGATTGCGGGGACGCGCCCGAGGGGTCAGACGCCGGAGGAGGATGAGGCCTTGGCGGCGGAGTTGCTTGCGGATGAGAAGGAGCGGGCGGAGCACCTCATGTTGATGGATTTGGCGCGCAACGATGTGGGGCGGATTGCGGAATACGGCAGCGTCAAGGTGACCGACCAGATGGTGATTGAGCGCTACAGTCACGTCATGCACATTGTGAGCAATGTCACGGGTCGGCTGGCGGGGGGGCGCAGCAGCTACGATGTGATGCGGGCGACATTTCCGGCGGGCACGGTGAGCGGTTCGCCCAAGGTGCGGGCAATGCAGGTGATTGCGGAGGTGGAGAAGAGCAAGCGGGGTGCCTATGCGGGGGCGGTGGGTTATTTTGGGTTTGACGGGAACCACGACTCCTGCATTGCGTTGCGCACGGTGGTGCTCAAGCGCGGCCAGGCCTACATTCAGGCGGGAGCTGGGGTGGTGGCGGATTCGATTCCGGAAAGCGAATACGTGGAGACGGTGAATAAGGCGGCGGCGGCGGTGCGCGCGGTGGAGCGGGCCCGGGGGCTGTGAGGCGGCGGTGGCGGTGCGGTGGCGGAGCGATGGGCTGCGCAGGTTGGTGCGCTTAGTGATGGGGGAGCGTGATGGGAGAGCGCCAGGGCTGCCTCGTCGGCACGGGAGGTGGAGCGCGACGATGCTAAGCCTAAAATCCTGAGTTGACTATCGCATTCGGCGGGTGCCTGGGGATGGCGCGTTGGGGTTTCTCCTCGAGCGCGGGCTTTTTGGGGGCTTCTGGGCTGGCACCCCTGCCGAACTGGCGGATTCGCCGTTATGGCGCCCCTACAGGGCTCAAAATCCTTTTTGTGCTGAAAAAACCCAGGGCGTGGCCCTGAGCTGAGGGATGATGGCCGGTTGGGCCAATGAGGTGTCGACGGTGCTGATATCGGGTGTGGCCTTGGGCTGAGGGATGATGGCCGGTTGGGCCGATGAGGTTTCCACGGTGCTGATTCCGGGCGTGGCCCTGGGCTTGGCTGGGCTTGGCTGGGCTTGGCTGGGCTGGGCTGGGCTGGGCTGGGCTGGGCCGCGGCCCGCCGCGCATCTGCGGCCTGGGGCGGTCGACTCGTTGATGGGGAGCAACTTAGCGCTGCGACTGGGGGAAGATGTGACTTGACTTGAGGTGGTGAGGATGGGAGAAACGAGACGGAATTAACGTGATTTTTGATCGGGAGCACAAATAAACTGACTATTGGACACGGTGGTCAGATGGGTGGAGCAGTTAACTGTTAATTAATAATTGTGTAACTTATTTTGAAGGCCAAAAAAGGAGGGTGGGGCAGCGGGGTAATGGTGGGGTAATGGTGGAATGCGGCGGGGGTGAGTCGAAAACTTCTGAGATAAATTGTTGATTATGAATCAGTTGTGGAACGAGGTGTGAGTAATGGGTGGGGCGGCGGGACTTGGTGAGGCTATCTCTTGTGAAGTTTTGTTTCTGCAAGAAGATAATTCTTGACTTTGGAGTTGATACCCGCCTTGTTGTCATCCGATCACGCTGCTCATCAATTGATCTTACATTTCAGGGCAAAAAGCGAATAATCTCTGATATAGTTAAATAATTATGGCAAAAAAAGTCATTCAGTCCTGTGATGGTGTGAGGAAACGCGGATTCGCCAGGATCGGCGGCGTGGCGATGGGCTTGCTGGCGATGGGGGGCGGGAGCGCGGAGGCGGTGGACTACTATTGGAATGCTACGTCGGGGACGTGGGCCACTTCGAGCAATTGGAACACAACCTACGACGGTGGGGTGAACGCCACTAACTTTCCGCTGACTTCGAGTGACGGGGCGTTTTTTAGCGCCAGCGGCGTCAGCAACACGACGGTGAATCTGAGTGCCAGCAGGACGGTGTCGGGATTGCGATTTTTGGGAACGAACACGGGGACGACGGGACTGCTCAAAGATGGAAGCGGAGCTCTATCGATTGGGTCAGGCGGCGTGACGGTGGAATCTGGAGCGGGAGCGGTGTTGTTTGGCATCAGTGGTGCCCCCGTCACCGCAACGCTGTTGGCGTCCCAGACGTGGGCGAACAACTCATCCAACGCGCTGACGCAGTGGGGCACGGTGACCACCGGGGGCTTTAAGCTCACGGCGGGAGGCAGTGGGGACACGGTTTTTAAAGCGGCAATTTCGGGGCTAGGGGCCCTGATCAAGGATGGAGGGGGGACGGTGACTTTGGCCGGTTCCAATCCGTATACTGGAGGGACGACGGTAAATGCGGGAATCCTGAATGTGACAGCTGTAAATGGCATCAGAGGCAAATTGAACGTGACTGGGGGGACGCTCAATAATTCGCTTGGGATAACGTTGTCGGGGACTCTGGAACTCAGCGGGAGTGGGACGATTGCGGGTGGGCTTATAACTGCAAATGGAGACATTACCGTTTCGGGGACGGGGGCTACGACGATTTCCGCCGGAATGGGTGGGGGGGGTGGTATGACCAAGTCGGGCTCAGGAACCTTGACGGTTTCGGGGGCTAACAGCTCTACTGGGTCAATGACCCTACAAGAGGGCACGGTGGTGGTTGGCGTTGGTTCAGGAATTTCCACTGGTGCCTTGTTGGTGGAGGGCGGCAGCCTAGTGTTAGGGGGGAGGCATCAAACTGTGGATTCGCTGATGCTTACTGGTGGATCGATTACGGGGACGGGGTCCTTGACCTCTGGCGCTACCTTTGAGCTCAAGGGGTTGGGGAACACCTCGGTGGGGCCCGCGTTGAATGGGACGTCGATCGGTCTGACCAAGACGGGGGCGGGGACGGCGACCCTTTCCGGGGCGAATGGCTATGATGGGACCACGCTGATTTCCGAGGGGACCTTAGAGATCGGGGGGAGCGGTCAGTTGAGTGGCGGTGGTGCGATCAACATTGAGGGGGGAACCCTCCTCTTGAGTGGGGTGGCGAGCGACCGCGTCGCCGATACTACCCCGGTCACCTTGGGGAGCACGAACGGGACCTCCAGTGCGCTGCGGATCGCGGGCAGTGTGACGGAAACCTTTGGGGCCTTGACTCTATCGGGTGAGCCTGGGGGCTTTCGGGTGATTGATTTTGGGAGCGGGAGTGGGATTTTGAACTTTGCCAGCTTGGAGAGTGGCACGGCGGGGCTGCCTGTGCAGATTTGGAACTGGTCGGGGAACGTATGGATTGGCGGGGGGACGGACCAGTTGAAGATTACTTCGGCGCTTTTGGGGGCGAACATCCTGTTGTCGGACATTACTATTTTTAGCGACAGCGGCGTGACGACGGTGCGGACGGGGGAGGTGGCTTGGGCGAATGGGGAGTTGGTGGCGATTCCGGAGGTGAGCGGGGCGCTGGGAGGGCTGGCCTTGCTGTTGCCGCTGGCGTGGCGGGAGCGGCGTCAATGGTGGCGCGGGGCGGCGCTGAGGACGAGCTAGGGATGGGGGCCCCGCAGGCCTGGGGTTTGCGGGGGCGGGGTGAGACGGGAGAGCCCGCTCCAGGGGCTAGGTTCCTGGAGCGGGCGGAGTGATTATTTGGTGACGGGGTGGGCGGGGGCGTAGCCTGGGGCGGGGTGGCCGTCGGGGGTGAGGTGGCCGGTGGACCAGAGGATGCCGCGGGTGACGAGGTCGAGGTATTGGGGATTGGCGACGGTTTCGTTGTTGTGGCCGATGGTGGTGGAGAAGACTTTGGTTTTTTTGGGGCCGTATTCATGGGCCCAGGCGACGATGGTTTCTTCTTTTTCTTGGGTGCCTTTGGCGAGGGGGGTGGTGCCTTCGAGGATGCGGATGTTGTTGTAGAGTTCCTCGTTGATGGTGGTCCAGTTATTGAGGCCGGCGGTGGCGGGGTGGGCGGCGTAGGCGATGGAGATGGGGGCTTGTTTGCCGTGGCCGCTGGATTGGAGGCCGAGGTAGTCGAACCAGAGGGAGTCGTTGGTGCCGGAGGTGACGGGTTGGGAGACGTTGGGGGCGGTGCGGTAGCAGTGCATGGCGCAGTGGAGGTTGACGCCGGGGACGCCTTGGCGGTGGGCGTCGAGGATGCGATTGACGACGGCGAGGTCTTTGATGTCGGCGGAGCATTCGTCGTGGATGATGACGTCGTAGCCTTGGGCCCAATTGGGTTTGTCGTAGCAGGTGAAGGTGGCTTTGGTGCTGGAGTCTGGGGAATAGCAGATATCGACGATGAGGTTAGCGCGCTCTTCGAGGCCGGCTTTGAGGAGGTCTTTTTGTTTGGCGTAGTCGTGGCAGCAGCCGCCGATGACGAGGAGGGCTTTGAGGGGCTTGGGTTTGGCGGGGGCGGCGTCTTGGCCGACGGCGAGGAAGGAGGCGCCGGCGAGGGCGGCGAGGGAGCAGGGGAGGGCGAGGAGTAGTTTGGATTTCATGGTAGTTGGTGAGGGCAATACGGGTGGAAGCAGGAGGTTTATCTTGGGGCTGGGGGATTGTCGGAGGGGGGAGGGCCCCAGCCGCCGCCGCCGGGGGTGTGGAGGTGGAGGCGGGTGCCTGGGGCGACGAGGAGGCTAGTGGTGCTGGGGAGGTCTTGGCGGGAGCCGTCGGGGAGGATGAGGAATTGGAGGCCACAGGCACCGGGATGCCCGCCGGCGAAGCCGAGGGGGGGCTGGAGGCGGTGTTCGGTGAGGAGGGAGAGGGTGAGGGGGGCGAGGAAGTGGTAGATGCGGATAGCGCCGCAGCCGCCGGGGAATTGACCGGGGCCGCCGGAGTGGGGGCGGATGGCGAAGGATTCGAGGCGGAGGGGGTAGCGGCGCTCGAGGATTTCGACGTCGGTGATGGCGGTGTTGGTCATGTGGGAGTGGATGGCGTGGCTACCGGGGTAGCCGGGGCCGGCGCCGGAGCCACCGCCGACGGTTTCGTAGTGGCCGAAGTGGTCGTTGCCGAAGATGACGTTGTTCATGGTGCCTTGGCTGCCGGCTTGGAGGCCGAGGGCGTGGATGAGGAGGTCGACGACGCGTTGGCTGGTTTCGACGTTGCCGCCGACGACGGCGGGGGAGGTGGCGGGGTCGTCGGTGAAGGTGGGGTTGAGGAAGCCTGAGGGGAGGATGAGGTCGACGTCGTGGAGGAAGCCTTCGTTGAGGGGGATGGGTTGGTCGGTCCAGAGGCGGAGGACGTAGAGGACGGCGCTGCGGAGGATGGCGGGGGTGGCGTTGCGATTGCCCGGGTGGACGGGGCCGGAGCCGGTGAAGTCGATGCGGAGGCGGCCGTGGCGTTGGGAGAGGTGGACGGCGATGGGGGTGCCGTCGTCGAGGGAGCCGGAGGCGTGGGTGTCGTGGAGGGGGGAAGCGGCGAGGGTGTGGGCGAGGGCTTGGCGGGCTTGGTTGGGGAGGTCGGCGAGGTGTTGGCGGAGGGTGGCTTCGCCGTGGGTGTGGCAGAGTTCGAGGAGGGCGGCGGCGCCGTGGTGGGCGGCGGCGGCTTGGGCGCGGAGGTCGGCGAGGTTATCGGGGAGGGCGCGGGTGGGGTAGGGGGCGTGGGTGAGGAGGTGGGCGATGGCGTCTTCTTGGGAGGAGCCGTGGCGGACGAGGAAGGAGGGGGGGATGAGGACGCCTTCTTGGGCGAGGTTTTGGGCGAAGGCGGGCATGGAGCCCGGGGTGATGCCGCCGATTTCGGCGTGGTGGGCGCGGTTGGCGGTGTAGGCGAGGAGTTGGCCGGAGGGGGCGAAGACGGGGTGGATGACGGTGACGTCGGGGAGGTGGGAGCCGCCGAAGGCGGGGTGGTTGGTGACGAGGAGGTCGCCGGGGCCTGGGGGGAGGGCGGCGACGGTGCGGCGGAGGCATTCGCCGAGGGCACCGAGGTGGACGGGGATGTGAGGGGCGTTGACGAGGAGTTGGCCGTCGGCGCTGAGGAGGGCGCAGGAGTAGTCGAGGCGTTCTTTGACGTTGGTGCTGACGGCGGTGCGGCGGAGGAGTTCGCCCATGCGGTCGACGAGGCCTTGGAAGCGGCAGCGGAAGAGTTCGGCGGTGGCGGCGAGGGAGGCGGGAGGCGGGGTTTGGGAGGGGAGGAGGGAGTGGGGGGCGCGCTGGAGTTTCCAGCTTCCGGCGCTGCCGCGGGAGGCGCTCCAGCCGGGTTCGAGGATGAGGGTGCTGAAGGGGTCGGGGAGGAGGAGGGGGGTGGCTGGAGGGGGATGGGTGGGGGAGGCGGGGAAGGATTCGGGGACGAGGGGGGGAGCTGGGGGTGAGGCGATGACGCGGAGGGAGACGGCTTCGATGGGGCGGTGTGGGGGAGGGGGGTAGCCGTAGAGTTGGGTGAAGTGGGTGTGGAAGGCGTGGGGGAGGTCGAGGGGGTGAGTGAAGGGGATGGTGAGGGGGGAATCTTGGCCGAGGAGGCGGAGGTCGGCGAGGCGTTGGCGGATGAGGCCGTGGGGGTGGGGGAGGGAGGCGAGGGTTTGGGATTCGAGGGTGGCGAGGAGGGGGATGAGCCAGGAGGCGTCGCCGAGGGGGCGGAGGAGCTGTTGTTGGCCGAAGCGTTCGGGGAGGCTGGCGGCGGTGCCGGTGGCGCTGAGGAGGCCGGCTTCGGCGGGGATGAGGATTTGGGTGATGCCGAGTTCGTCGGCGATGGCGCAGGCGTGTTGGGGTCCGGCGCCGCCGAAGGCGAGGAGGGTGTAGTCGGTGGGGTCGCAGCCGTCGCGGAGGGAGATGGAGCGGAGGGCTTCGGCGATGCGGCCGACGGCGATGTGGAGGAGGCCGCGGAGGAGGTCGGAGTCGTGGGGAGGGACGGGGAGTCCCTGGTGGCGCATGGTTTGCTGGAGGTGGGCGAGGGCGGCGGCGGCGGCGGGGCGGTGGAGGGGGAGGCTGGCGAGGGAGGGGTCGAGGCGGTCGAGGAGGAGGTTGACGTCGGTGAGGGTGAGGGGGCCGCCGCGGCCGTAGCAGGCGGGGCCGGGGTCGGCGGCGGCGCTGCGGGGGCCGACGGTAAGGGCGCCGGCGGAGACGGCGCAGAGGGAGCCGCCGCCGGCGGCGACGGTTTCGATGCGGAGGGCGGGGGCGAGGATGAGGGCTTGGCCGAGGCGCTGTTCGAATTGGTAGAGGAAGGCGCCGTCCCAGCGGGCGACGTCGGTGCTGGTGCCGCCCATGTCGAGGGTGAGGACGCGGGAGAGGCCGGCGCGGGAGGCGGCGAGGGCGGCGCCGGCGACGCCGCCGGCGGGGCCGCTGAGGAGGCTATCTTTGGCGGGGAAGGCGAGGGGAGGGGCGAGGCTGCCGGCGCTGGTGAGGCAGTGGAAGGAGAGGCAGGCGGGGCCGAGGGCCTGGCGGACGTGGTGGACGAAGTGCTGGAGGAGGGGGGCGAGGGCGGCGTTGAGGACGGCGGTTTGGGCGCGGGGGAGGATGCGGATTTGGGGGGCGAGGTCGGAGCTGAGGGAGATGGAGGTGAAGCCGGCGGCGAGGAGGACGCGGCGAACGGCGTGTTCGTGAGCGGGATGGAGGTCGCTGTGGAGGAGGGCGACGGCGGCGTTGGTGATGCCTTGGGCGACGAGGGCTTGGGCGGCCTGGAGGAGGGGGGCTTCGTCGAGGGGGAGGAGGACGGCTCCGGAGGCGTCGAGGCGTTCGGCGACTTCGACGGTGTGGTGGTGGAGGGGGGCGTCGCGGAGGTGTTGTCTGGCGAAGAGGAGGGGGCGGCGCTGGTCGCCGATGGCGAGGAGGTCGCGGAAGCCACGGGTGAGGAAGCAGGCGACGGGGGCGCTGGCGCCTTCGAGGAGGGCGTTGGTGGCGAGGGTGGTGGCGAGGCGGAAGTGGAGGGGGGGGAAGGGGGCGGCGAGTGGGGTGGCGGTGAGGAGACGGGCGCCGAGGGCGGGGGCGGGTTCGCCGGTGAACAGTTCGGCTTGGGTACCTGGGGGCAGGTGGGGGAGGGAGCCGAGGGCGAGGAGGCCGTGGGCGGAGTGGAGGACGGGGCCGCTCCAGAGGGGGGAGGCGGGGGAGGCGGGGGCGAAGAGTTCGAGGGTCCAGCCTTGGAAGAAGTCGTCGGGGAAGTGGTGGTGGGCGGCGAGTTGGAGGTGGCCGGAGGGGTGCGGGGGGCTGGGGGCGAGGGCGCAGCGGAGGCGGCCGCTGGAGAGGATTTTGGCGCGGTGGGAGTGACCTGAGGGGTCGGTGGCGCAGCAGTCGGTGAAGGTTCCGCCGCGGTCGGCGGCGAGGAGCCAGGCCGCGTCGGGGGGGAGGGGCATGGCCGGGGCCTATTTACTGAAGGGTTTGGAGCCAGCCGGCTTCGACGAGGCTATCTTGGTAGACGTCGTTGAGTTCTTTGGGGTAGATTTTGGCGGCGGAGGCGAGCCATTCTTCGGCCTCTTCTTTATTGTCTTTGGCGAAGTCGAAGCAGGCTTGGGCGAAGTAGAAGGCGGGGGAGTCGTTGTCGTATTGGTCGAAGAGAGCGGCTTGGGTGTGGGCGGCGGCGTCGTTTTTTTCTTGGATGAGACAGATGAGGATTTTGAACTCCATGATGCGGCGGGTGGAGGCATCGGGGACGGTGGGGCGGGTGAGGAGTTCGGTGAAGGCGGTGCGGGCGGCGGGGTATTTTTTTTCGACGAAGTTGATTTCGGCGAGGTTGAAGGAGGGGTGGACGTTTTCTTTGGGGAGGCCCTTGGTGAGTTGGAC
>CALQKQ020000004.1 GCA_943331195.2 Akkermansia muciniphila
GAGTGCCTGCAACATGGGCGGCACGGCGGCGGGGGACCACCTGTTGGATGAGCAGCGGACCTTGCCGAGGCTTTTTTCGAACCTGCGGCTGATGTCGTCGCTGGGGATTGTGAGTGCTTCGAGCGGGCGTGGGCTTTGTCACTACGACGAAGCTGGGTACGCCCAGTTGGCGGAGCTGATGAGTCCGTTGGTGGAGCAGGACCACTATGGTTTGATGCCGGAGCAGGCGATCACGGCTCCTAACTTGGAGCGGGTGCGCTTTGCCAGTGCCGCGCGGGATGAGTTAGTGCTCGACTTTGGCCAAAAGATGGTTTGGCGGGCGGAGCAGGGGAAATACCTCCGGCTTGACGGCGCGGCGGCGGAGATTATCGCGGGGGCGGCGGAGGGCCACTGCTTGAGGCTGCGGCTGAAAGCGCCTACGGAGGCGAAGGTGCTGGGGTATTTGGCGGGAAAGGATTGGGATGGGACGCCGCAGGGGCTGATAGAGGGGGCGAACGGCATCGCGGCGCTGACTTTCTGCGACGTGGCGATAGGGGAATGAGGGGGAATGAGCGGGGATTGGAGGGGGGCGGCGGACGCGGGGTGGGGCGGAATTCTTTCACATCGCCCCGCAGATTGATTATTTGCACAAGGGCTGAGAGCGTGCTTGGAGAGGGGTTATGATCCAGCCTCTTTCTTTTCTTTTGGCCTTGGTGGCAGCGGCCTCGGCGGCGGTGCCGACTCCTCCTGACTTTCGTTTTAAAACGGAAGTCTTGGCCAAGGGGATGACGCAGCCGATGCACTTGCAGCGACTGGACGACGGGCGGATTTTCTTTTCGGAGATTGCGGGGAAGATTCGCTTGTTGCGGCCGGGCCAGTCGGAGATTGCGGAGGTGGGATCGGTGGAGGTGACCACGGCCAACGAAAATGGACTGCTCGGGATGGCTTTGGACCCCCAGTTTGCCAGCAATGGCTGGATTTACCTGCTGCATTCTCCTAACGACTACCCGGGGCAGATTTTGAGCCGCTTTACCATTGTGGGGGAGAAGATGGATCCTGCTAGCCGCAAGGATTTGCTGAAGTGGGAAGAGCAGCGCTTGGAATGTTGTCACCACGCCGGGACGATGCGCTTTGGTCCGGATGGCTGCCTGTTTATGTCCACGGGGGACAACACGCATCCGTTTGGGGATTCCGACAGCTATGCGCCGCTGGACGAGCGGCCCAACCGGGGGCCCTGGGATGCCCAGAAGTCTTCGGGGAACACCAATGATTTGCGGGGCAAGATCTTGCGCATCCGTCCCACGGCGGAGGGCGGCTATACGATTCCCGAGGGTAACCTTTTCAAGCCGGGCACGCCCCTGACCAAACCGGAAATCTATGGGATGGGCTTCCGCAACCCGTGGCGCTTCAACGTCGATTCGAAGACGGGGTTTGTGTATAGCGGCGACGTCGGGCCCGACGCGGGCGGCCCCAATGCGACGCGCGGGCCGCGCGGCTCCGACACCGTCAACCAGGTGCGCCACGCGGGGAACTATGGCTGGCCGTATGTGCGGGGCGGCGAGGCCTACTTTGAATTTGACTTTCAAACGCGCACGCCGGGTCCGATTTACGATCCGCTGAAGCCGATCAACATCAGTCCTAACAACACAGGAGCCAAGGAATTGCCGCCGGTGCAAAATCCCCTGGTGTGGTATCCTAGTGGGGGATCGGATCGTTTTCCGGAGTTGGGATCGGGGGGGCGGACGGCCTGTGCGGGGCCGGTATTTCATTTTTCGGAGCGGTTCCGGGAGACGGGTGGTTTTCCTGAGGTGTTCGACAATTGTTTAGTGATCTATGATTGGCAGCGGCCGTTCCAGCATTGGGTGCGCTTGGATGGGGATTCCAAGATGGTGGAGATTTTACCTTTTACGCAGGCGCTGCGATTTGCCCAAGGCAAGGACGACGGCAGTGGGCGGATGCAAATCAAGCGGCCGATCGACATGACCTTTGGATCGGATGGGGCGCTTTATTTATTAGATTACGGCGAGACCTGGGGGGTGAATGCGGATGCCAAGTTGGTGCGGGTTTCCTATCAATGGGGGAACTTGGCGCCGGAGGCCAAGTTGGCGGCGCGGCCGACGGCGGGGCGGGAGCCGCTCACGATTCGTTTGAGCAGTGCGGGCTCGTCGGATCGGGATGGCGATGCCTTGACTTGTGAGTGGCGGCTGCATCCTGGGGACAAGTTGCTGGGGACGGATCGGGAGATGGAAGTGGTGCTGGCGGAGCCAGGGGCATTTACGATTGAGCTGCGCCTAGCGGATGGGAAGGGCGGAGTGGCTACGGCGAATGTGCCGGTGACGGTGGGCAATGCGCCGCCGCAGGTGGCGTTTGAGAAGCCGCAGCCGGGGGATTTCTTTAGTCCGGGGCAGAAGGTGGCCTGGAAGGTGAAGGTGAGCGACGCGGAGGACGGGGAGTCGGCGGCGCAGGCGGATGCTTTTGGGGCGCGCACCTTGGTGAGCACGACCTGGCAGAAGGGCGGGGTGGCGGATTTGCCGCCTGGCCTAACGTTGATGAAGCAGAGCGACTGTTTTAACTGCCACGCGGTGGAGCAGAAGATTGTGGGTCCGGCGCTATTGGACATTGCCAATAAATACCGCGGTCAGCCGGGGGCGCAGGAGGTTAGTGTGGGGCGCGTGCGGCGCGGCTCGGCGAATGTGTGGAGTCCGCTGCCGATGTTGCCGCATCCGCAGCACAGCGACGACGAGCTTAACCAGATGGTGAGTTATATTTATAGCTTGCAGGCGGGGCAGGTGGGGCTGGGCTTGACGCGGGCCTTGGCGGGCGAATCGACCGCTCCGGAGGATCCGGAAATCAGCAGTGCGACGTTTGACGCGAGTTTTACGGATGCGGGTCGGGGGACGGTTCCGGCGATTGTGGGGCAGGCGCAGGTGCGGTTGCGCTCGCGTCGCCTGGAGGCGGAAGGGGCGGAGGCGATTAAGGGGGCGGCAGTGTTGCCCTTTGGGCATGCCTCGGGCAAGAAGGGCATTGGGAGCATTGGGCACGGGCACCAGTTGAGTTTCCGGGATGTGCCCTTAGACCAGGCGCGGACGATTACTTGCCGAGCAGCTGGGGCGGGCAGCGGGGGCACGGTGGAAGTCCATGCGGGCACCGCAGAAGGGAAGTTGCTAGGGTCGCTACAGATCGGGCCCACGGGGGACTGGGACAAGTGGGAGGAGACCACGGTGGCCTTGCCGCCGGGCTTAGGCCGGGGCGACGTGTGCTTGGTTTTCGTCAAGCCGGGGGTGGATGGCGGGATGATGAATCTGGACTGGGTGCGCTTTGGCGAATAGGGTGCTAGGGGCATTTCTCGGCTGGGGGCGCGGTGCCCTCAGGCCGAGGGGTGCGGGGGAGCCACGGTCTGGGCGGGGATGAATTTGACGGGAATGGTGACAGATTCGAGGTCGCGCTGACCTTTGGCGAGGTCGGCGGCCCAGCGGCTGATGCGGCGGACGAGGAGGTTTTGGTTGGTGCTGAAGTGTGATAGGGCGGGGAGGTGCCAAGCTAGCTGGGCATCGCAGCTCCAGCTGGTGATGGAGACGTCTTCGGGGACGCGGAGGTTGCGGCGGGCGAGGAAGGAGAGGAGGCCGACGGTCCATTTGGACTTGAGGAGGAGGAAGGCGGTCGGCGGGGTCATGCGGAACATTTCGGTGAGGAGGGCCTCTAAGCCTTGGGGGGATTCGTCCCAGAGGGGCGCGTTGTAGTCGCTAGGGGCGATGCCGTGGCTAGCGAGTTCGGCTTGGAAATATTTTAAGAAGTTGTTTTTGGGATGCTGCCAATGGCGGGGCGCGAGGAGGACGATGCGGCGGTGTCCTAGGCGGACGAGGTGGCGCGCCGCTTCGAGATAGGCGGGCAGGGAGAGGGATCCGACGCTAGCAAGGGGCAAGCCGAGGCAGGCTCCGCCGAGGGCGAGGCAGGGGAGGGGGCTGGTGCTGCACCAGCGGAGGAGTTCGGCGCTGCCAGCGAGGACGATCCAGCCGTCGGCTTGGGTTTCTTCGAATTGGCGGAGGATGCGGGGGAGTGCGTCTTTGAGTTCGTGGAGGCTTTTGCGGGCGATGAAGCAGGTGTGGCCTTGGGCTTCCATGGCGCGGAGGATTTCGAGGATGAGGGTTTGTTGGTCGGGGTCCTCGTCGGCGAGGTGTTCGCGCAGCAGCAAGCCGATGCGCAGTTGGCGATTGGGAGTGGCGCGGTCGGGAGGGGCAACGTGGCGGCTGCGGCCGCGTCCGCCGGCGGCGAGGAGGCCTTCGGTTTCGAGGAGGCGCAGGGCGGCCCGCAGGGTTTGGCGGGAAACGGCGCATTCTTGGGCGAGGCGGAGGACTCCGGGAAGCTTGTGGCCCCAGCGTCCGCTGAGGAGGTCGGCGCGCAGTTGGGCGGCGGTTTGTTCGGCGAGGGAGAGGCGGCGGACCGAGGGCATAGGACAGAGTGTGGCCGGGTTTGCGGCGCGGTGTCAAAAGCAAAGCCCTGCGGGGCCGCGCCATAAAGAGGTAGCGTTGCGGAAAAACTGATGGGAGGCTGTGGGCATGGAGTGGCGCAGGTTTTTCTCAATAACAGTTAGTTTGGTGGGGGCCTTCGCCTGGAAGGGCGCGGCAGTGGGGGAGGGGCCTACCCCGGCGGTCGCGGCGGCAGGGCGCGCGCGGCAGTTGATCCGCGATCCCCATTTTCGTGAGGGCTTTCGTTTGATCGATCCCGTGCCGGGCCAGCGCAAGGTGTATGGGCGCTTGGGGTCGGCTCCTGGCGGGGCGGCTCCGGCTTGGGATTTGGACCAATGGTCGAGTCGCTTTCCACTGGCGGAGGCGGCGGCGGGGCTGGGGCAGCGGCGCTGGTCGAATGCGGGCAAGGCGGTGGAGTTGGGCGGGCCGGAAGGGGTGGATCTGACGCTGTCGGTGGAGGCGGCGGCGGAATATGGGGCGGAGGCCCGCAAGGTGGGGGAGCCTTGGGTGCACCTTCTCGCGGAGCAGGCCTTTGTCCGGCCACCCTCCCTAGCGAATTTAACTTCGCTGCGTTTTCACCTGGAGGCGCACTTGGTCAAGGCGCGCTTGCACCGCAGCGCTGATTATTCGCCGGAGCGGCACGCGGCGCAGTTTCAATGCTTTTTGATGGTGCAGAACACGCGCTTGGGCTCGCCGGGGTTTGGCAAACTGTTGTGGTTTGGGATTCCGATTTACGATGACCGATCGCGGTTTCCCCCGGCCTACCGGGCCCAGGATTTTGGGGGCACGGCGATGTTCATCGACACGCCTGGGGGCGAGGTTTTCACGGCGGACAGTGTGCACGATGGAGGGTGGGTGGTAGTGGATCGGGAATTGAAGCCGCTGCTAGAATCCGCCTGCGAGGCGGCCTGGGCGGCGGGGTTTCTGCTCGAATCGCGGGACTGGGGGGACTATCGGATCACGGGGATGAATCTGGGTTGGGAGGTGCCGGGGCGTTTTGAGGTGAGCATGGAGGTGCGGGGGCTGAGCTTGGAGGCGGTGGAGCAGCCCTGAGGGCGGGCGAGGGCGGGCGAGGAAGCTGTGGCAAACTAGACCACAAATTGTCCCACTGCTGCGCGCGAAAAGGCTCGTTGGGGGGGCGGTGGTGTGGCAATGAAATACGGTTTATCCTTATAAGAAAATAAGCACGAGTGCCAGGAGCTGGGCGGCGGGAAAGGCGCGCGCGGCAGCTGGCGCGCGAGCTGCTCTTTTCCCTTTTTTTGCCTGATGACCAAGTTGATCTGTTTTTCGCTGCAAGCTGTGGCTGCCTTATTGGGGGCGGCGGAACCGTTTATTCCGTCGGTGCCCGACCGGCAGCCGGAGCCGCCGTTTCCGGAGACGCCTGCTGGGGCCGGGGTGACGCTGTTGGTTCCGGGCTTTGTGGTGCGGGAGTTGCCGGTGAAGTTGAGCAATCTCAACAACATTGAATATGCGGCGGATGGGCGCCTCTTTGCGGGAGGCTATGATGGGCGGTTTCACCTCCTGCGGGACGGGGATGGCGACGGGTTGGAGGAGCGGGTTGACACCTTTGCGCCAGCGACGAGCGAGAATTATCCCCTGGGTTTGGCGGTCAAAGATGGCGAGCCCTATGCGGTGCTGACGGATGAGGTGGTGCGGTTTCGCGACCGCGATGGCGACGGGGTGCCGGAGTCGCGGGAAACGGTATACAAGGGTTTCGACGATGCGGAGTTGAGGGCAGCTCCTTACTTGATGCACCGGCGGGTGGACAGTTCTATGGCGATCAGTTTTGGTCCGGATGGGGCGCTCTATGTGACGATGGGGAATGCCGCTCCTACCAATGCCTACTGGACGGACCAGGGGGTGGCCCGCTATGATACGGGGCGGCGGCGCGGTTGCTTGTTGCGCGTTGGGGCGGAGGGGAAGGTGGAGTCGCTGGCCACGGGGCTGCGCTACGTGATGTCGCTGCAGTGGAATGGGAAGGGCGATTTATTTGGCACCGACCAGGAGGGTGCCACTTGGGTTCCTAACGGTAATCCTTTTGATGAATTGAATCACCTTCAGGTGGGGAGGCACTATGGTTTTCCGCCGCAGCATCCCAAGTGGTTGCCGGGGGTGGTGGATGAGCCGGCGCTGTGGAACTATGCGCCGCAGCACCAGAGCGCATGCGGGTTTCGCTTCAACGGACCGGCGGCGGGGCGGGGGCGCTGCGGACCGGCTTTTTGGGCGGGGGATGCCCTGGTCACGGGGCAGTCGCGCGGCAAATTGGCGCGCACCACTCTAGCCAAAACTGCGGCGGGCTATGTGGCGCGCAGCGAGACCTTTGCCCGGCTCGGGATGATGCCGGTGGATGTGGCGATTTCGCCGCAGGGGGACCTGGTGGTGTGCTGCCACAGCGGGGCTCCGGATTGGGGGAATGGGCCGCAGGGCGAGGGGAAGCTTTTCAAAATTAGTTATCGGGGCGACCAGGGAACGCCGCCGGTGCTGACTTATCCGGTGAGTCCTAGCACTACGGCGTTGGTGTTCGCCCAGCCTGGGGAGGCGGCGGCCTGGGCGGAGCGGGCTGGGCAGGCGCGGGTGGAATCGGGGCGCTACGCGGATGCGGCCGACCGCCTGGAGACCTTCCGGCCCGGCTATGCGGTGGTGGAGCGCCAGCAAAAAGAAGCGGGCCAGGCGGTGGCGGTGGTGGGAGCTAAAGTGAGCGACGATGGCCATAGCGTCTTGCTGGAGACGGCGGAGCGGCGGGTGGCCTGGAGCTATGCGCTTTCGGTGCCGCGCGCGGCGGGGGCGTTAGAAGTGGCCCACGATCTCAGTGGGGTGGCGGCTGCTTGGCGGGGCGCGGAGGGGGAGGAATGGCGCGGTTGGCTGCCGCACCCCGACTTCGCGGCGGCGCGCCACTTTTGCCGCGCCAGTCCGGTGCATGCGGCCCTGTGGAAGCAGTTGGCGACGCCGGGAACCCTCACTGTGACGGCGCAGTTGAATCCCTGGCAGATGTTGGTTCCGGCGACGCAGCCGGGGGCGCAGCTTGATTATGGGCCTGTCGCCGAGACGGTGACGGTGAGCTTCGCCAGCGACGCGGCCTTGACGCTGCGGGTGCCCGGTTATGCGGTGGAGCGGATCAGTGGAGCGGAGTCGCGGATTACCCTAACGGGAACCCAGCAGGGCGAGTGGCGTCCGTTTAGTCTAACTTTAGCCACTCCGGCGCAGCGCTTGGAGGTCTCCTTCACGACCCCGCGCGATGGGCATCGCCGCCCGCTGGCGGTGGGGCGTTTCCTGGTGCCGTTTGCGGTTCCAGTTGCGCCGGAGGGGGCTCGGCCGGCGATTGCGGAAGTGGCTGGGGCCAATTGGAAGGCGGGCCATGCCCTCTTCCTTGGCAAGGCCGCCTGCGCCACTTGCCACCAGTGGCGGGGCGAGGGCGTCGCGGTGGGGCCGGATTTGAGCAACCTGATCCACCGCGATTATGCCAGTGTGCTTCACGATATCATGGAACCTAGCGCTGCGATCAATCCTGATGCCATCGGCTATGTGGTCACGTCTCAAGACGGGACCACGACCACGGGAACCCGAGTGGGGGAGACGTCTGCGGAACTCCTCATCGCCCAGCCGGGCGGGACGGTGGCGCGGCTGCAGAAGGCGGCGGTGGTGAAATCGGAGCCGATGTCCCTTTCCCTGATGCCTGCTGGGCTGGAGCAGGTGCTGACCAAGGAGGAACTGCGCGACTTGATGGCCTTTTTGCTTACTTCCGAAATACCCTAGGAGCCAACCGGGCCGCCGCCAGAAACATTCTATCATCACCACAAAACCCTAACTATTCATCCCCCCCTCTTGTCGATGAGTCTAGCCATGCAAACTGAAACGAAGGAACCCTTTGAATCTCCGGCGGAAAAGTCAGGACGCCTCATGCCCCAGCGGCTTTCCCTGGTGGATCAAACGGTGCAGATCATGCGGCAACTGATCGCTGATGGCCAATGGGTGGAGAGCCTGCCGGGAGAGGAGGCGCTGCGCTCGCATTTTGGAATCAGCCGGGTGACGCTGCGCAAGGCCCTAGCGCAACTGGGTGCCCAGGGCTGGATTGCTTCTCCGGGCCGGGGGCGCAAACACCTCATCACGAGCAGCCAGGGGGTGCTGGCACCGGACCGAGCCCATGAGCGCACCGTGAAGTGGCTCAGTCCGCATCCGGAGATCGACTTGGTCTGGAGTACCCGGATCGGCTATGAGGAGGTGCGCAAGTCCCTGTTCGCGGCGGGCCTGCGGCTGGATTGGGTTAGTGCAGGTGCGCTTTATCAAGCTCGTCCGGAGCCGCGCCTGGAGCGCCTCAAGGAGGAAGCGGGCACGGCGGGCTGGGTGCTCTTCCGGGCCTCCGCCGCGATGCAGCGCTGGTTTCAGGAAAGTCGCCTGCCCTGCGTTGTGGTCGGTCCCTGCCATGAGGGGGTGGCCCTTCCTAACGTTCAAGTGGATGTCGAAGCCCTCGGCTATCATCTTGGGTCGGAGGCTTCGCGGCTGGGGCACCGCCATCTGGCCTTTTTGGTCACGAATCCTGAATTGGCTAGTGCGATCGCCACTTGCGCCGGGCTAGCTAAGTCGACGCCTCCGGCGGGGCAGGCGCGGCGCCTCACCGTGATCCAGGACGACCTGACCGTGCCTGGTCTGCGCCGGGCGCTGAGCGAGGCCATGGCGGATCGGGATCGAGCGACCTTGATATTGGTGGCGGAGGCTTCGGCGGCGCTGCCGACCTTGGGGATTTTGCGGGAGCTGGGCTTGCGGGTGCCCGAGGATGTGTCGGTGGTGGTGCGGGATCACGAGCCGTTTTTGGAGCGGAGCGTACCGGCGATCTGCCGTTATAGTTATGATTGGATGCGGGTGGGCCGGAGCATCAGCCGGGTGCTGCGCGAGGTGATTGAGGGGGGCTGTGGCAAGGCGATTCAGCGCAAGCTTCTGCCTAACTTTATTGCGGGAGAGACCATGGCCCGGGTGCGTGTGGAGTGAGGGGCTAGGCGGGTGGCGGGGCGGGTGGGCCTGCGCTTGCTGGGAGGCCTGGGGGCTGCTTGGCTGGTGTTCTGGGTGCTGCGGTTTGGATGGCGCCGGGCGACTTTCTTTTTTTCTATCAACTCCTGACTCCTGACCTTTATGAAAGTGATCTCTGTTTTGTTGGCGCTGGCGGCCCCCTTAGCTGCGGCGGCTCCGCCGCGGGATGCGGTGTCGCTGGATTCCCCGACGTGGCCGCGCCATTACCGGATGCATCTGGAATTTTCGGCGGCGGCGGCGGGTTCGGTTCGGCTGGGGCCGGGCATGGTGGTGGCTTTGCCGGAGGGTTTAGAGCACGACTTGGCGCTGGAGTTTCCGGTGGGCGGGGTGCCGGTGTTGCGCACTTGGGCGGGCGGCAAGTTGGTGCGCGGGCCGGAGGAAGTGCCGGGTTTGGCTCCGGGAGGTGCCAAGAGCTTTCCCGAGGCCAAGTTAGATTTGGGTGAGGATTTCACGGCGGAGGTGAAGTTCACCGCCACGGGCGGCGGCACCTTGTTTTCCAAATGCGCTCCTGCGGGAGCCTGGGCTCCGGGTGCCAAGGCTCTGCTCGTGCGGGATGGGCGTTTGGTGTACGACATTGGTTGGCTGGGAGCGCTGAGCGGCGGCCCGCCGGTGGCTGACGGGCAGCCGCACACGGCGGTGCTCACGAACATGGGGGGCCTGGTCAAGTTGCAGTTGGATGGCAAAGTGATTGCGGAGCGGGCTAACTTTGCGCGGCCCGACGTGGTTGGCCATCAATTCAAGGTGGGGCGGGCCGCCACCGATTTCGGGGGCGACTTCAGCGAGGGGGTGATTGAGGAGGTGCGGGTTTGGGAGCGGGCGCTGGCGGAGGGGGAAAACCGCCTGCTTTTCCAAGCGGACGGGGCCGGGGCCAACACGCCCGACTTTGCCTATCATCCCTCGGGTGGAGGGGAGCGCCCGGTGTTGATGCCAGCTCCGGGGGTGACCCTCAAGGCGGGCTGGGTGCAAGCCTTGGAGCGGAGCGACCACGCGGCTCTGGTGGGGGGCTGGAATGAGCAGACTCTAGCCGAAGGCAGTCAGATTTATGCGAGTCTCTGCGTGGCCTGTCACGGGACGAAGGAGCAGCCGGGCTCGCTGCCGACGGCGCTGCGCTTCGCGGAAGGCGCGTTCAAGAATGGCTCCGATCCCTATGCGATGTTCCAGACTCTAACCAAGGGTTTTGGCCAAATGGTGGCGCAGCCGCAGTATACCACCGCGCAGAAATACGCGGTGATTCAGTACATCCGCGAGACCTTTCTCAAGCCGCACAATCCCTCGCAGCTAAGCGCGCTGAGTCCGGCCTATCTGGCCTCCCTGCCGCGGGGGCTGGCGCGCGTTGAGGCCGAACAAGAGGACCGCTCCCTGCCGCCCTATCAGCGCATGGAACTGGGGCCCGCGCTCTTTTGGACCTATCAAGTGGCTCCTGGCGACATCGCCCAAAAGGGCTTGGCGGTGCGACTCGACGAAGGGCTGGGAGGTGTCAGCAAGGGGCGCGCATGGATGATCTACGACCACGACACGATGCGGGTGGCGAGCGCGACCACGGGGAGTTTTGTCGACTGGAAGGGGATCGCCTTTGACGGCAGCCACGGCACGCACACGAGCCTGACGGGGGAGGCGCATTTTCGCAATCCCCCCGGTCCTGGTTGGGCTTCGCCGGAGGGCCAGTGGGAAGACCAGCGTTTGGTAGGCCGCGATGAGCGCCGCTACGGCCCGCTGCCGCGGGAGTGGGCGCGCTTCCTCGGCATGTATGTTCATGGGGAGCAAGTGGTGGTGGCGGCCTTGATCGGGGGCGTCCGCGTGCTGGAGTCGCCCGGCTGGATCGACTATGGGGCGACCCCGGTTTTTGTGCGCACGCTCAATGTGGCGGCGGCGGCGCAGCCGCGCCTGCTGCGGGTGGCACCGGATTCGGTGAATGTGCAGTTGGTCGGCGATGGCAGCTTGCGGCGGGAGGGCGGCTTTTGGATCGCGGAGTTGCCGGGGGGGGCGCAGAGTCGGCTTTTTATCTCGAAAGCGGATCCGCTTTCCCTAGCGGCTTTGGTGCAAACGCAGCATCAGCCGCTTGCGTTAGAACAACTGACGTTGGGAGGTCCACCGCGCTGGACGCAGGAGGTCGTGACGACCTCCGTGCCGGGGAAGGCCGAGGGGGCTTTTGCGGCGGATACGTTCCCCCTGCCATTGGAGAATCCCTGGCAAAGTTGGTTGCGGCCGGGGGGATTTGATTTCACGCCTGACGGCGAGGCGGCGGTGGTGGCGATGTGGAATGGAGATGTGTGGCGGGTCGAAGGATTGCGGGCGGCGGCTCCGGCGCCTTTGCGTTGGCGCCGCATTGCCAGTGGGCTGTTCCAGCCGCTGGGGGTCAAGTTTCGCGGGGACGATGTCTTTATCACGTGCCGCGATCAATTGGTGCGCCTGCGCGATTTCAATGGCGATGGGGAGACCGATTTCCTGGAGTGCTTCAATGACGACCACCAAGTCACGGAACATTTTCACGAGTTCGCCATGGGCTTGCAAAGCGATGCGGAAGGTAATTTCTATTATGCGAAGTCGGGTCGACACGCGCTTCCGGCGGTGGTGCCGCAGCACGGGACGCTGCTGCGGATTAGCGCTGATGGCAGCCACACCGACATCCTAGCCACTGGTTTTCGCGCCGCCAATGGCGTGTGCTTGAACCGCGATGGCAGTTTTTTTGTCACGGACCAGGAAGGATTTTGGACGCCGAAGAACCGCATCAACCGGGTCAAGCCGGGTGGTTTTTATGGGAATCTCTTTGGTTTTACTTCGGTAACGGACACCTCCGATGCGGCGATGGAGCAGCCCATGGTCTGGATTACGAACGACAAGGACCGCAGTCCTGCGGAGTTGATAGAAGTGCCGAAAAACGCTTGGGGAAGCTTGGGTGGCTCCCTGCTCAATCTCAGTTATGGGACGGGCCGGGCCTTCATCGTGCCGTACGAAGAAGTGGGCGGCCAATGGCAGGGGGCGGTCTGCGAACTGCCCCTACCTGCTTTTGAAACGGGCATCATGCGCGGGCGTTTTAGCGCTGATGGGGATCTCTATGCTTGCGGCATGTTTGCCTGGGCGGGCAATGCCACCGGCCCTGGCGGCTTCCACCGGATTCGCCGACTGGCGGGCCCAGCCCAGTTGCCGGTGGCCCTGCACGCTGCCCGCGGCCAGCTGCGGGTGACGTTCAGCGATCCCCTGGATGCCGCTTCGGTGCAGCCCGGGGCCTTCGCCTACAAGATGTGGTCGCTCAAGCGCAGTGCCAATTACGGGTCGCAACATTTTGGGGAACACCCCCTGGCCATCGCCGAGGCGCGCTTGGCCGCCGACGGCTGCACGGTCATTCTAACTATCCCTGAGCTGGCGGCCACGCAGAGTTATGAGTTAAAGCTCAAGCTGCGCGGGGCGGATGGCGGGGAAATCGAGCGCAATCTGCATGGCACCTTGCACGCCCTCAGCGCGGAATAAGCGAAGGGGCCCGCGCCCAGGGCTGGGCGCGGGCCGGGAAGAAGTTGAAATGCCCGGCCGCTTGGGCGGGTATAGCTTGGACGATTCCCCCTGCGCGCAACCTTGAACGCGCGGTCCCCCTCCTATGATGTCCCGATGCGCTGTCCTGATTCTTGGGGTCCTACTCCCCAGCGCGCCAGTGTGGGCCGAAGCGAACGACTTTTTCGAACAGCGCATTCGCCCGGTGTTGCACGATCACTGCGTGGAGTGCCATGGCCCGGAAAAGCAGAAAGGCGGCCTGCGGCTGGATTCCCGGGAGGCGATTTTGCAAGGCGGCGAGTCCGGTCCGGCGATGGTGCTAGGACAGCCCGACGCTAGCCTCCTGCTGAAGGCGGTGCGCCAGGTGGATCCGGATTTGAAAATGCCCCCGGCGCGGGTGGGGCCCCGGCTTTCCGACGCGGTGCTGGCCGACCTGGCGGACTGGGTGCAAAAAGGGGCACCCTGGGCTCCTGGGGTGAGTCCGGCACCGAGTCCGGCCAAGGAGGTTTTTCAATTAGAAGCGCGCAAACAGCGCCTGCCTTGGATTTGGCAAAGCCCGCAGCGGCAGGCGGTGCCGCCGGTCGCGGGGCCGACTCCAGCCAACGAGGTGGATTCATTTATCCTAGCCCGGTTGCAGGCGGTGGGCTTGAGCCTCTCGCCTCCGGCGGAGGGGCGCATCTGGCTGCGGCGGGCCCACTTTGCCCTAACGGGGTTGCCGCCGCAGCGCGCCGACTTGGAAGCCGGCGTGGCCGACCCCTCGCCGCAGGGCCGGGAGCGGGCGGTGGACGCGCTATTGGCTTCTCCTCACTTCGGGGAGCGCTGGGCGCGCCACTGGATGGATTTGGTTCGCTACGCGGAATCCCGTGGGCACGAGAGCGATTTTCTCATCGCCAATGCGTGGCGCTACCGCGACTATCTGATTCGCGCTTACAACGCCGATGTGCCCTATGACCGCTTTGTGGCGGAGCACATTGCTGGGGACCTGTTGCCGCCCCGGCTGGATCCCGCGAACGGTGCCAACGAATCGGTCTTGGCGACGGGTTGGGCTTTCCTCGGCGAGGAAAACCACAGCCCGGTGGACATCCGCCAGGACGAATGCGAGCGGGTCGACAACAAGGTCGATGTGTTATCCAAGACCTTTCTGGGCCTAACGGTAGGCTGCGCCCGCTGTCATGACCACAAATTTGACGCCATCACGCAGCAGGATTACTACGCCTTGAGCGGCTTTGTCTTGGGCTCGCCCTACCGCCAGGTGCGCTTCCAGACCAGGGAGGCGGAGGCTCGCGTGGCGGGGCAACTGGAGGAACTGCGCGGGCAGGAGGTCGGCAAGATCACGGCGGCTTTTGCGGACTCGGCGCGGCCGGGAGTAGCGTCGCTCGCGGCCTATCTGCTGGCGGCTCAGGATGGTGCGTTAGGAGAAACTGCGGATCGCGCGGGGTTGGATGCGTCTCGCCTGGCGGCTTGGCAGGAACAACTCCAGCAAGCTGCGGCAGGGCCCTCGCATCCGCTGCGGGCCTTTGCCCAGCTGGCGGCGGCGCCTCTGGGCGGCTTTGCGGCGCGCCTCGCCGAGCTGCGCGCGGCGGTCCCGGCGGCAGCGGCGGCGGTTCGGGTGGTGGCGGATTTCACCGAGGCGGGACGGACGCCTTGGAAAACCGATGGCCCCACGTTTGGCACCCGTCCCTTGGCGGCTGGGGAGTTGGTTTTGGGCACGCCGGAGCGGCCCCTGGCGCGCTTCCTCACGTGCGGCGCGGCCAGCCGCGAGCCCTTTTGGAATCGGCTAGGAATCAGTCCGGGCAATGAGTCCGATGCGGGATCCCTCGCGGCGGAAGCTCGGGCGGGCCGCACCTTGCTCGTTCCCAAATTCACGCTGGAATCAGGTCGTTTGCATTATTTAGTGCGGGGTCGGGTGCGGGTTTATGCGGGGGTGGATTCCCATATCATGCTGGCGGGGCCGCTGCACGGCAACTTGATGGCGAATTTTGATAGCGGGGCGACGGCAGCTTGGGTGAGCCACGATCTCAGCGCCTATGCCGGGCACCGCTTGCACTTGGAATTTTCCGCCTTGGGGGACAGCCCGCTAGAGGTCATGCAGGTGGTGGAAGCCCCCGAGGCACCGACGTGGGGGCTGGCGGCGCCGTGGCCTTTGCCGCAGGAGGCCCCTAACTTGGCGGCGGTGGCGGCCGAGTTGCAGTCCGACTGCGCGGCGGCCCTGGAAGCCTTGGCGGCGGGCCGGGTCGGCCTGAGCGCGGCGCAGGCGGTGTTGGTGGATTGGCTAGGGCAGCATCCGGCCCTGACGGGTTATGCGCCGACGGCGGTGGCGGCGGCGGCGGCCGACTATTTCCGGCGCCGCGAGGAGTTAGCGGCGACGGTGCGCTGGGATTCGGCCACGGCGGTTTCTTGGGCCGATGGCAGCGGGGTGGATGAAGCGGTCCTCTTGCGAGGCAAGCCGGGCCGTCCTGGTGCCCTAGCGCCCCGCGGGCTGCCGGTGGCCTTTGGCGGGCCGCGCATCACCACCGTACAAAGCAGCGGCCGCGCGGAGTTGGCGGCGCAGATGACGGATCCCGCGAACCCGCTGATGGCTCGCGTCTTCGTCAATCGCGTGTGGCACCACCTCTTTGGCCGCGGCATCGTGCCCACGGTCGATAACTTCGGCTATCTCGGGGAGCGCCCTAGCCATCCGGAGCTGCTGGACCACCTGGCCTGGCAATTCATGCACGAGGACGGCTGGTCGCTCAAACGCCTCCTGCGGCGGCTGGTTTTAACGGAAGTCTTTGCGCAGTCGAGTAGCCGGGGCGAGGCCCGCAGCGAGGCGCTCGACCCGGCGAATGGCTTGTTGCACCGCATGCCGGTGCGCCGCCTCGAAGGCGAGGCCATTCGGGACGCTTTGTTGGCGGTGTCGGGGCGCCTCGACCCGGCCTTGGGCGGCCCGCCCATTCCGGTGCAACTCACGGAATTCATCGTGGGCCGAGGCCGTCCGGAGGCGAGTGGTCCCCTGGATGGGGCGGGCCGCCGCAGTCTTTATTTGGGGGCGCGGCGCAATTTTCTTCCGACCATGATGTTAGCCTTCGACCTGCCGACGCCCTTCAGCACGGTGGGTCGCCGCAACGTCACCAACGTTCCGGCGCAATCGCTCGTGATGATGAATGACCCCCTGGTGGCGGAGCAGGCGGCGCGCTGGGCGGAGCGCTTACTGAAGGAACGGCCCGGGGCTAGCGTGGCGGAGCGGATCCGGTGGCTTTGCGAAACCGCGTGGGCCCGCCCGCCCACGGCGGAGGAAGCCGAGGTAGCGATCCAATCCCTAGCGGAAATGGCAGCGCTGCGTCCGGGCGAAGCTGAGGTGATTTCCTGGGCGGAGTTGGGCCACGCCCTGCTTAATGCGAACGATTTTATTTATCTCAAATGAGCGCTGCTTTACTACTCCCCGGCCCCGGCCTCTCGCGCCGGGCCTTGCTCCGCCAAGCGGCGAACGGTTTTGGCGCGGTGGCGCTTTCGGCCTTGCTGGGGGAGGAGGCGCGGGCTGCCGGGGCCCCGGGTCAGGCGCGGCCGCCGCACGCGGCCCCGAAGGCCCGCAGCGTCATTTTTCTCTTCATGGAGGGTGCCGTCTCGCAGGTAGATAGCTTTGACTACAAGCCGATGTTGGAGAAGCACCACGGGCGGAATCCTCGCGAAGTGATGGGGCGGCTCGAAAAGACGCAATTTGCTGATGTGGGCAACGTCATGAAGTCTCCCTGGGCTTTCCGCCAGCGCGGGCAAAGTGGGCTCTGGATCAGCGATCTTTTTCCCCATCTCGCGGAGCGCGCCGACGACCTCTGCGTGGTCAATTCCCTGACTTCAATCTTTCCCGAGCACACCAGCGCCAACTATTTTCTGCACAGCGGGTTGGGATTGCAGGGTCGCCCTAGCATGGGAGCATGGGTTTCCTATGGGCTGGGGAGCTTCAACGATAACTTGCCGGGCTTTGTCGTCCTCAATGGCGGGCAGATTCCCTCGGGTGGGCTGGACTGTTTCGGGAGCGGTTTTCTTCCCGCCAGTTTTCAGGGTTCCCTGCTCAACGCCAATGGCACTCCCCTAGCCAACATCGTCCCGGGCGAAAAAGTGCCGGCCCAACAGCTCGCCAAGCGCCGTCTTGCCGATCACCTGAACCGCCTCAGTTTGGCCGAATCCGGGGGCAGTGACGCCTTGGAAAGCGCCATTGTTAACGCCGAATTGGCCTCGCGCATGCAGGCTGCGGTGCCGGAACTCCTGGAGCTTTCCGAGGAATCGGCCGCCACCCGCCAGCTCTATGGCCTGGAGGCAGCCGACCCGCACACCCGCACTTACGGACGGCAATGCCTCATTGCGCGGCGCATGGTGGAGCGGGGGGTGCGCTTCATCGAACTCACCATTCCCATGGTCGATGGCTATGCGCGCTGGGATGCTCACGGGGATCTGGCCAAAAATCACGGGATCAACGCCCGCGCCGTGGATCAGCCCATCGCCGGTTTGCTCGCTGACTTGAAGCAGCGCGGGCTGCTTGATTCGACGTTAGTGCTTTTTGCGGGGGAATTTGGCCGCACCCCTTTTTCGCAGGGGTCTGGAGGCCGGGACCACAATGAGTTTGGCTTCAGCGCCTGGATGGCGGGCGGTGGCGTCCGCGCGGGTCAAGCCTATGGGGCCACCGACGAATGGGGCTACCGCGCCACGGTGAACCCCCTGGAAATGCACGACCTCCACGCTACCATGCTGCACTTGCTCGGCCTCGATCACGAAAAACTCACCTTCCGCTTTGGCGGGCGCGACATCCGCCTGACAGATGTTCACGGCAACGTCATTCCCGGCCTGCTGGCCTAATGTTCTCTCAATCCAACCCTGCGCATGCTTATGAAAAAACTAGTCAAACGATGGTTCGCTCCCGCTCTCTTCACGCTGGCCGCGCTGCCCGTCGCGGCGGCGGACGCGCCTGGAGCGCTGCGCCATTCCTATTTGGTGATGGGTTCCAAGACCGCGATCATTGGCGAGGATGGAGCCACCGCGTGGGAATACCTGGGGGGCAGCCGCGACGGGTTTGTGCTTCCTAGCGGCAATATTTTACTGGCCTTCAGCGACCGCGTCGAGGAGGTGACGCGGCGCGGGGAGGTGGTTTTTTCTTATCAAAAGAGCGCGGAAAATGGCGAGATCGGCACCGCGCAGCGGCTTTACAACGGCAACACCTTGGTGACGGAGTTAGGGGCGAAGCCGCGCTTGCTGGAGGTGGCAGCTACCGGGGCCGTGGTCCGCGAGGTGCCCTTGCTGCCGGAGACGGACAACGTCCACATGCAGACCCGCATGGCACGGCAGCTGCGCAACGGGAACTACCTGGTGCCTCACCTCTTAGCCTTCGCCATCAAGGAATACACCCCTGAGGGCAAGGTGGTGGCTACCTTCCCCACGGACGCCGCCGACCTGGGCGGGCGCGCCGCGCAAAATTGGCCGTTTACGGCGATCCGCTTGGACAATGGCAATACCCTAACGTCACTAACGCACGGCAACAAGGTGGTGGAGTTCAATCCCCGCGGCGAAGTGGTTTGGAAAGTGGTCAACGAGGAGGTCAAAGGACTCTTTCAAGACCCCTGCGGCGCGCAGCGCCTTGCCAATGGCAATACCGTGATCGGCAGCCATGGGGCCAGCAGCGGCATCTCCATGGTTGAATTGAACCCGGCCAAGCAAATCGTTTGGACGAGCGACCACCCCCTTGCCGCGGGGGTACACCACTTTCAGATTCTAACCACGAATGGCCAAGCGGAACCTGGCATGCCTCTTAAATAAGCTTGTTCCGATGCGCGCGTCGTCCTGCCATTTCCTGAATCTAGGCCTTGCTGTACTCAGCGGCCTAACGGGGACGGTAGCGGCGGAAGTGGCAGGCGGGAGCGGTGGGGCGGTCAGTTATGCGCAAAGCATCAAACCGCTCTTGCGGCAGCGCTGTGTGGCGTGCCACGGCGCGCTCAAGCAGAAGGCCGGGCTCCGCTTGGATACGGCGGCGGCGCTGCGCCAAGGTGGCGAGAGTGGTCCGGCGGCGCGCCCGGGGGATCCGTCGGGCAGCCTGGTGTTGCAGCGCATCGCGGCGGCTGACCCCGAGGAGCGGATGCCGCCACCCCATGAGGGCGAGCCGTTTAGCGCCGCTCAGCAGCAGCTCCTGCAGGAGTGGATCGCGGCGGGAATGCCGGCACCTGCAGACGAAGCGCCGGAGGCCGATCCGCGCCAGCATTGGTCTTTTGGCGCGGTGGTGCGGCCCGCGCTGCCCCTGGTGGGACAGGTGGGGGCGGGCCATCCGATCGACGCTTTTCTACAAGCCTATCAAGATAAACAGGGCCTGATTCCCCAGGGAGAAGCGCCTCGGGAGCTGCTGCTGCGCCGCCTGTACTTGGATTTGGTGGGGCTGCCGCCGAGTTGGGAGGAAATCGCCGCTGCCGAGGCCCTGGCTGCGGAGGCGTGGTATGAAGCCACGGTGGACCGGCTTCTCGCCGACCCTCGGCATGGGGAGCGCTGGGGGCGGCACTGGATGGATGTGTGGCGCTACAGCGATTGGTGGGGCCTGGGCGAGCAGTTGCGCAATAGCCAAAAGCACCTTTGGCATTGGCGGGATTGGATCGTGGAGTCGCTCAATGCGGACACGCCCTATGATGAAATGGTGCGGCTGATGTTAGCGGCGGACGAATCCCACCCGGGAGACCTCGGCAAACTTCGGGCCACGGGCTTTTTGGCGCGCAACTTTTTTCTCTTCAACCGGGGCCCGTGGATGGAAGAAACCGTGGAGCACGTCGGCAAGGGTTTTTTGGGGCTAACGTTTAACTGCGCCAAGTGCCACGACCACAAATACGACCCGATCTCGCAGGTGGACTACTACCGGATGCGGGCCTTTTTCGAACCCTATCAGGTGCGCTTGGATGTGGTTCCGGGCGAGGTGGACTTGGAGCGCGACGGCTTGGCGCGGGTGTACGATGGGATGCCGGAGGCACCGACCTATTTATTCACGCGAGGCGATGAGAGCAAACCTGACAAATCTAAGGTGATCGCCCCCGGAGTGCCGGCGCTGCTGCAATTCCGTGAGGTGGCGGTGGCTCCGGTGGCCTTGCCGCCGGTGGGCTGGCAGCCGGAGCGACAGCCTTGGGTGATCGAGGCGCATGTGGCGGCGGCGCGGCGTCGGGTGGAGGAGGCAGCGGCGGCTTTGGTGGCGGCGGAGCAGGGGAAGCAGGCGGCCGAGGCGAGCGTGGCGGCGCGGCCCGCTGCGGCGGTGCGGCCGGCAGCGAAGGATTTGTTGGAGGAGCGGTTTGCGGCGGGGGTGGTCCCGCCATGGAAGCCGCAGGGAGGGGAGTGGCGCGCCGCTCCGGGTCGCTTGGAGCAGGTGCGGGCGGAGGCCGCTTGGGCGGGCCTGGCGCTGCTGGAGGATGCCCCGCGGGATTTCCAGGCGACGCTGCGCTTTACGCTGTTGGGCGGAGGAAAATACCGCAGCGTGGGTTTCAGCTTTGACGGCAGCTCGGAGGAGCCGGAGGCCGAGGGCGCGCTTTTTGCTTATGCTAGCGGAAGCTTGGAGGGCCCCAAGTTGCAGGTGGCGCGGCGCGACGGGGCGGCGTGGCAGTATCCCGCAGAGGCGCTGCGGCCGTGCTGGGTTGAGCCTAACTGCGATCATCTCCTGGAGCTTTCGGTGCGGGATACCTTGATCCAATTGTCGCTGGATGGCGGGCCACCCTTGGCGTGGCGTTCGCCGCAGGCGCGTCGCCGCGGGCTTCTCCAATTGGCGGTCTTCGATGCTGCGGTGGCTTTTCATGAGGTTAGGGTTGCCCCATTGCCGGAGGAGGTGGTGCTGCGGGAGCCGAGCCAGTCGGAGGAAGGGCCGAGCCCGGCGGTGGCGCTGCTGGTGGCGCAAAAGGAACAGGCCCTGGCGGCGGCGGCGCTGGTCCAGGCGCAGGCGGAGTTGGCTAGCGTGGAGGGGCGCGGTGCGGCGATGGCGGCCGGTTGGGACCGGCCTGAAGCCGAAGTGGCGCTGCGGGTGGCGGCGGTGCAAGCCGAGCGCCAGGTGGCCTTGGCGAAGGCCGAGCGCGCCTTGGCGGATGCGGACCACCGCCTCGCCAAACCGGCTAGGGGGGACTTGGCCGCGCTGGCCCGGGAATGGCAGGGGGCGCGCGATGCCGTGGACCTGGCCCGCCGCGCCGCGCAGGACCCGGTGGCACCCGAGGCGACTTACCCGGCCTTGTATGGTGCCAAAGGGACGCCGACGCGCTTCCTCTCCTCGGCGGGGGACGACCCGGCGCTGCCCTTTCCGGCGCACAGCACTGGGCGCCGCCAAGCCCTCGCGGAATGGATCACGGATCGCCGCAATCCCCTCACGGCCCGGGTGGCGGTGAATCACTTGTGGCTGCGGCACTTTGGGGCCGCCCTCGTGCCTAACGCCTTTGATTTTGGCCGCAAAGGTCCCGGACCGGTGCACCCCGAGCTGATGGATTGGCTGGCGGCAGAATTGATGGAGCACGGCTGGAGCATGAAGCACCTCCACCGCCTCATCGTGACCTCGGCCGCTTACCGGCGTTCTTCCTCCTTGGCCGGGGGCGAAGCTAGTGCGGCGCGCGACCCGGACAATAGTGGATACTGGCGGCGCCCTACCTCGCGCTTGGAAGCTCCGGCGCTGCGCGACGCCTTGTTGTCCCTAGCTGGGGAACTGGACTTGAAGATGGGTGGCCCCCCCGTGCTCCCGGCGGCTCAGGAGGAGTCGAAGCGGCGCAGCCTGTATTTTTTCCACTCCAACAACGAGCGCAATTTGTTCCTTACGACTTTCGATGAAGCGGCCGTGAAGGAGTGTTATCAGCGCGATCAAAGCATCGTGCCGCAGCAGGCTTTGGCCTTGTCCAACAGTCGCCTGGTGCAGCAGGCCTCGCGGCAAATTGCGCAGCGGCTGGGGACGTCGCTGGCGGCTGGGATAGGGCAGACCGCAGAGGGCGAGGCGGAATTCATTCGCCGGGCCTGGCGCCTGCTCCTCGGCATTGTGGTGGGGCCGGAGGAAATGGCGGCTTGTGGGCAGGCACTGGCGGACTGGCGCGGACAGGAAACTCCTGACAAAGCCGAGGCGGCGGCGCGCGCTAATCTGGTGTGGGCCCTCCTCAATCACAACGATTTCGTCACCCTCCGCTGATCCATGAAACCTGCCCCCTTCCGCCTGCCGCGCCGCACCTTTCTGTCCGACTTGGGGATGGGCTTTACCGGCTTGGCCCTGGGGGCGATGCTGCAGCGCGACGGCATCGCGCGGGCCGGCGAGTGGCGCCCTCCTAACGGGAGGCCTCATTTTACGCCTCGGGCCAAGAATGTCATTTGGCTTTTCATGAACGGAGGCGTGAGTCACCTGGAGAGCTTTGATCCCAAGCCGATGCTGACGAAATATGCGGGCAAGACCATTGCGGAGACGCCCTTTGCGAAGGCTCAGGATCCGGCGAAGCTGGCTTTGGAGCGGCTCCTCGTGCCGGACGCTAACGGTAACCAGCGCAACACGCTCTATCCCTTGCAGGTGGGCTTTCGCCAGCACGGGCAGAGTGGGATTGAAGTTAGCGACTGGTTTCCGCACCTGGCGCGCCAAGTGGACCGGCTTGCGGTGGTGCGCTCTCTCTACACGACCGACAGCAATCATGGGGCCCAGGCGCAATTTCACACCGGGCGGAACATGCTCGACGGGGAGTTTCCCACCTTGGGCGCTTGGGTTCACTATGGATTGGGCAGTCTTAACGATAACCTGCCGCAGTTCATCTCCATGGGGACGCGGGAATATTGGAACAAAAAGGATGGGCACTATCTAGGGCCGGCCCATGACGCCGTGCCGCTGCGGATTGATCCTGCCAACCCCTTGGATTATGGCCAATCGAGCGGACTGGTGTCGGAGCGGGCTCAGGGCGTCGGCTTGGATTTAGTTAGAAAACTCAATGGTTTGCGGGGCGTAGCCTATCCGGGAGATGCGGCCCTCGCGGCGCGGATTTCATCCTATGAATTAGCCTATCGCATGCAGCGCTCCGTGCCTGAGGTGATGGATTTTTCGCAGGAGTCGGAGAAGACCAAGGAGAGCTACGGGCTCAACTTGGCGCCCTGCCGGGAATTTGGCGCGCAGTTGTTGGCAACGCGGCGGCTCGTCGAGCGGGGGGTGCGCTTTGTTCAGATCCAGCACGGCGGGGGCGGGGCCGGGGCCTGGGATGCCCATGGCGGGCTGAAGGAGAACCATGCGCGGCTCGCGCTGGCGGTGGATCAACCGATCGGGGCGCTCTTGGAGGACTTGAGCCAACGCGGCTTGCTCGAGGAGACTTTGGTGGTTTTTGCGAGCGAGTTTGGGCGCACTCCGGGCTCGCAGGGGAGCGATGGGCGCGACCACCACATTTACGGTTTTAGCGCCTGGATGGCGGGAGGGGGCGTGAAGGGCGGAGTGGTCCATGGGGCCACGGACGAGATTGGGTTTCATGCGGTGGAGGATCGGCACTACGTCACCGACATCCACGCCACCATTCTCCACCAGTTAGGCCTCGACTCCCGGGCCCTGGAGATTCCCGGGCGGAAGCGGCTGGAAATTGACCACGGGAAAGTGATCCGGCAGATCATCGCGTGACCGTGCAGTACATTTTCAACAATCCGCTGCTTCTGGTGTCGCCAAATCCAACTCTCACTAACGTCTGGCTGGTGGAAGATAACGCCTTGTTTGGACGCAGCGTGCAGCGTGTCGTCAACGGTCTGGATGGCATGGCTTGTGAGGGTGGCTTCACCTCGGCGGAAGCCGCCTTTGCCGCACTGGCCCAGGTTCCTCCGCCGGATATCATTCTCCTGGATGTCCAACTGCCCGGCATGAATGGCATTGAGGCCTTGGCCACCTTCCGCAGCCTGGCCCCGGAAGCCCGCGTCATCATTTTAACGGTATTCGATGATCCGGATAAAATTTTCCGAGCGGTGTGTGCTGGAGCATCCGGTTACATTTTGAAATCATCGGGTATCGAACAAATCGGACAAGCCATCAAGCAAGTCGTGGAGGGTGGAGCGCCGATGACTCCAGAAATTGCGCAAAGGGTGCTGGACACTTTTTCCTGCAAAGAGTCTAGGCACATCAACAGTGGTGAATATCAGCTAACTGCGCGGGAAATCGACATCCTCCGGCTGCTCGCCGATGGCCTCGTGAAAAAGCAAATCGCCGACCGCCTGGAAATAAGCGCGCACACCGTCTCCACTCATTTGCGCCGCGTTTACAGCAAGCTGCACGTGAGCACCAATACTGGGGCCGTGGCCAAGGCCTTGCGGGAAAGGATCATCTGAATGCCCTCGTGCCTGAGCTGCGGATGGATGTGGCGCTTTAGCCTAACGCGCTGGTTTGCGGCCATTCCCAACGAGGTCACTGTCGTCGCACGATCGTGTCACATTCCGCCGATTGACCTGTGAATCGTTCAATTACTATACAGGTCGCCGCTGCAGCTCATTTTTTCCGAGGATGGCCGCCATCCTTTTACCCATCGTTACCCCACATGAAACCCACCACGACCTTGAGAAGGCACGTCCTCCGAGCCTTGGCTCTGTTCCTCGCCAGCGGTGGGACTGCCTTGGCACAAATCAACCATTGGGATGGGGTTGGTGGGGCCACGGTGACCGGCAGCAATGGATTGGTGTACGGGAAATGGAGCGATAGCGCCAATTGGGACAATGGCGATCCATTTGGCTCCTCCAAGGACGACCGGGTCGACTTAGTGTCCGAAAATGGCGGGCGGATCTGGATGGATCAGGAATTCTGGGTCACCCCCTACCTTGCCAGTTCTAAACTGGGAGCCTTTTCGATCAGCGGAGGTACGCTCCAACTAACCGACGGCGTAAGTCTCTACAAAACTCCCCGTATCGGCGATGGTGCTGCTAGCACTAATCCAGGCATCGTGACCCAAACGGGAGGAACGCTCTACATGAACCGGGGAGAAATGCGCATCGGCAGCAATATCACCTTGGCGAGCTACGGGCTCTATGATTTGAGTGGCGGGGAGTTCTCCACCGCTGGCGGGCTTTATCCCGGAGGCAACGTGGTGCTGGGATCTCGCTTCAATCAGTTTTCCGCGGGACCCAGTAGGGGTGAATTGAGGATCAGCGGGGCGGCCGTAGTGAATCTAGCAAAGCCTCTGGGTGCACCAGGGCAAGCGCTGCTCTTTGGCTCAGCGCACGGGGAACCGGGTAGTTCTGTCCTAACTATCATTGGCGCTGCGGCCACCATCAATATCGATTCCCTCAGCATGGTAAACAATTATCCCAGCACCAATGCGGGATTGATCCAGTTCCAATTTGACCAAACTGGCCCGTCCACCATTCATCTGGCCCGTTTCGCCAACCTTGCCCAAGGGGTTCTCGATATTGACTACACAGGCAGCAAACTGACTCCCGGGGCCTGCTTTGATTTGATGATCGCGGATCAAATTTCGATTAGCGAATCCTTTGCGCTGGATTCTAGCGACTCGAATGACTGGAGGCTTTTACGGCTTGGCGATGGACAGAGCGGGGGCCAGACGGACATCCTGCGCCTGGTTTACTTGGGCGGCAATGCCGCCTATGCCATGTGGTCCGCCACCCATGCTGGGGGCGAGAAACCCGACCTGGACTTCGACCGTGACGGTGTCCCCAACGGGGTGGAGTTCTTCATGGGGCAGGTGGGCTCATCGTTCACCGCCGCCCCATCGTTAGTCGCCACCGCCGGCGTCACGACGTGGACTTGGCCTCGCGACCCCAATGCAGTGGCGGATTACAAATTCCAATTGTCCGAGGATCTGCAGCATTGGACAGATTTCATTCCTCCTGATGCTTCCATCGATACGTCGCATCCTGGCCAAGTGGCCTTCACCCTGCCGAGCGGTTCACCCTTGAAGTTTTGCCGCTTCGTTGTCACTCCGTATAAGTGAACTGGCCTCGCTCTTCTTCCCTCA
>CALQKQ020000005.1 GCA_943331195.2 Akkermansia muciniphila
CAACCCCAGCCCCCGCTCCCGCTCCTCCACCCCCAGCACCGCCCGCTCCTTCGGCACCCCCCACTCCCACCGCTGCCCCGCTGGCCGGTGAAGCCCTCTGGCAAGGCACCCAAGCCGAATTCGGCAAAAAATTCCCCCTCCAATCCAGCTACGCCTCCGAACTATCCTTCATCTCCGAGGACGAGCGCCACTTCTACCTCGGCGCCCCCGGCGACCAGCAAATGGCCGTGCAAACCCTCGAGCGCCCCTCCATCCGCGCCGCCCTCGAAGAAATCCTCAGCGGCTTCGCCGGACGCCGCCTCCTCGTCAAAATGGAGCTCCGCGCCGACCTCCTCAGCCGCGAAATCGCCCCCGAACCCCCTCCCAGCCTCAGCACCGCGCCCACTCCCGCGCCCGCCGCCCCCACTCCGGCCGCCTCCGCCGCCCCCGCCTTCGACGAAGCCGCCTTTCAAAACGACCCCCTCATCAAGGAAGCGCTTCGCCTCTTCGAAGCCACCATCGCCAAACGCGCCTAGCCCGGGAATTCCCCGCGCCCGCCGCCCCTCAAACCGCCACCAGGGTCACCCCCCACTGCGCGCAGAGCCGCGCCGTGGCCTCAGGCTCCAGCCACAGGGTTCGGCCCGCCTCAATCGCCAGCACCAGCACCCCCGCCGCCCCCGCCGCCTCAATCGTTTGCGGCCCCACCACCGGCACATCAAAGCGGAAATCCTGCTCCGGCTTGCTCACCTTGACCACCGTGGCCTTCCCCTTGCCTAACTTTCCGCCGCGCTGGATGCACTCATTCGTCCCCTCAAACGCCTCCACCGCCAGCACCGTCCCGCGCCGCACCACCACGGTTTGCCCAATGTCGAGCCGACTGCACTCGCGCGCCATTTTCAAGCCAAAGGCCACATCCCCCAGCTCCTTAGCCCCCCGCCGCGGACCGCAGAGGTGCCCCGCCGCCGGCAATTGATCCTCCATAAAACTCACCGCCGACAACAGCGTGATGCCATCCTTGGCCAGCTCGTCCGCAATCCCGCCAAACAGAGTCTCCGCATTCCGCTCCTTCAGCCGCGCCAACATCATCAGCAGCCTCAAGTCCGGGCTCAGCGCAAATAAATTCTTCGGCGCAATCTGTCCGCACATCACCGCCTGACTCACCCCCTGCCGCCGCAGAAAAGCGCTCAACTTTCCCAAATGCCCCACCTTAAGCCACTCCCAAGCCTCCACCCCAGCCTCTAAAGCCGGGTCCGTCTCCCCCACAAACGCCGCCACCGCCAGCCGCGCCACCCCCGCACGCCGCGCCCCCGCCGCCATCGCCGCAGGATAGGTGCCGCTGCCCGCGATGATCCCCAATGTTTCTGGAACGCTTTGCATAATTCCCTCAATCCCGCTTGGCCCCCTCCGGCAAGAGAAAACCGGGCCGCGCCGGATCCCGCCGCCGCCGATAGCATTCCAGCGTCCGCACCATCGAGGGAAAAGCAATCTCCCCCGGCTCCACCCCCAGCGGGTCCATCCAATGCACACTCGCCACCCCATCGAGCGCCTGCGGCTCCTCATCCCCAACCGCCCGCGCCACGAAAAAAATATCCAACACCGGATAGGTCACCCCTTTGTAGTCATAGGAATTCGGATAGGAACACAGAAAATCTAAGTCCCCCGGCGCAAAGCCGACCTCCTCGACAAACTCCCGCCGCGCCGCCTCCTCCGCCGTTTCCCCCTCGCCAATAAACCCGCCCGGCATCCCCAGTTTCCCCAGCGCCGGTTCCTTCGCCCGGCGAATAAAAAGCGCCTGCCCATCCGGGCGAATCAGCAGCGCCGCCGTCGCACACGTGGGACCAAAATAGTAAGTAAAGCCACAGGCCCCACAGCGCAGCGGATCGGCCGCCGCTCCTCCGGGAAAAGCCCCCCCGCAGGACGGACAATAATGAAATCGCTGGTGTGGCTTCATGAACTCTCCACCAAAGAAAGCGCTCCGCCCCGCGCAAGCGCAGCCCGTCCTCATTTGTCCGTGCTTTCTCCCCCCTCCCGTGCCATGTCCCTCCCCCTCGCCCATGGATCCCACCCCTGAACTCTTTCCCGGCATCGACCTCGTCGAGAATGCCCGCATCGCCAGCGCCCTAACCCGCGGCGGCGACGCCTTCCTCCGCCGCGCCTTCACCGATGCCGAAGTCGCCTACTGCCGCGCCCACAAAGACCCCGTGCCCCGCTTCGCCGCCCGCTTCGCCGCCAAGGAAGCCGTCTCCAAGGCCTTCGGTACCGGCATCGGTGCCGCCGCCGCCTTCCACGAAATCGAAGTCGTCCACGACGCCCTCGGCGCCCCTCACATTCACCTCCACGGCCAGGCCGCCGCCACCGCCGCCGCCCAAGGCATCACCGCCTTCCGCCTCAGCCTCACCCACACCCAGCACTACGCCGCCGCCCTGGTCCTAGCCGAGCGCCCGCAAGCCTAACGTTTAAGCTAAAGCCTCACTGCCCCCCCAGATCAATCGACTCAATGCCATACTTGCTCCCCGCCTGCTTCAGCGTCGCCGCCGCCGCCTCCCCCTCTTTTTGCAGGCCGTCCATGGAGGTCTTAAACGCGGTGACCTGAGCCGCCACTTCCTGCGCCGCCGCCGCCCCCTTGGCGGTCTCCTTGGTCAAATAATCTTGCAACTGCTCCACGGGCACGGGCAAGCTATCCAAGGTGCTCTGCACCCGCTGCATCACCCCCGTCATCCCCGCATAGGCCGAAGCCAAATCCTCCGGCAAGCCCTCCGTCGACACCGCCGAAGCCCGCTTCACCAACTCCCGCAAATTCGCCAATCCCGTCGCCGCATCCGCGCTGCGCTGGTTCGCCTCCATGAAGGCCTTGATCCCCTTGATCTCCGCCTTAAACGCCTCCATCTGCGCCCCACCCTCCGGCACCACCCCAGCGGACTCCGCCGCCTTCGCCCCCTCCGCCGCCGCCGCAGGAACTACCCCAGCCTCCGGCACCACCGCCGCCGGCACCACAGGAGCCGCCGCCGCCGCCATCTCCTCCTTTTTCTCACAGGATACCCCAAGCAGCAGGGAAAGCCCAGCCACCGTGAAAGCGGCCCGGCGCGGAGAAGAAGCAAGCAAGTTCATCATGACGCCAATGACCCTGGCCCGCGCCCCAGAGCAAGCGCGTTTCCCCGCCCTCCCCTCAAGCCTCCGCCGCCATCCGCTGGAACGCCGCGTAATCCCGCACATAGTCCTCGCCATCGTAGGGGTGCGAAGCAAACACCACCAGCACCGAGTCCTCCGTGTGATCGTATTCCGCCGCCCACACCATCGGCGGCACCAGCAGCCCCCAGCGCGGGTCCTCCAGGCGAAAGGTCTCCCGCCGCACCCCGTCGTCCACTAACACGGTACAACCTCCCCGCACACAGGTGAGCAATTGCGCGCACTCCCGGTGGGCATGCTCCCCCCGCACATGAGCTCCCGGCACCTGATAGGTAATAAAATAGCGCTGCGGCACAAAAGGCAAAAAGGCCCCAAACTCCCCCACCGCCAAGCTCCCGCGATGATCGCTAAACATCGGCAATTGATAGAGCTTCACCCCGCGCACCGCCGCCGCTTGCACCGACGCCCCCTCGCTCACCACTGGCTGGCCCTCACTCATGGCCGCCCCGCCCCCTCCTCAGGACAATGCCGCCAGGTCTCCCGCACCAAACTCTGCGGCTTGCCCGAAACCGTCAGGTAGGCCCGCCCCACATACTCCCCCAGCAGCCCGAGAATAAGCAGCTGGCTCCCCGAAAACATCGCCACCGCCGCCATCAGCGAGGCCCAGCCCCGCTGCTGCGGCCCGCTCAGGTAATACTCCGCCACCACCACTCCCACCATCAAGACCCCAAAGCCACACAGCCCCACTCCCAAAACACTCGCTAGCCGCAAGGGCATGATGCTGAAGTTGAAAAACATGTTCATCCACAGCCGCACCAACTTGCGCAGCGTATACCCACTCTGCCCGTCCGCCCGGCTCGCATGCGCCACCAAAAGCCGCTCAATCCGATTCGTCGCCCCCAAAATCAGCCCATCAATGTACGGAAACGGCCCCTCATAACGCACAATCCTCCTAACTAAATCTCGGTGCAGACAGCGAAAGCTCGACAAATAGAGCTCCGGCGGCTTGCTCAGCAGCAGCGTCGCCACCGCATTCGTCAGCCGACTCCCCACATTGCGAAACCAATGGTGCCGCTTCTCCGCATAATACGAATACACCACCTCCGCCCCCCTAGCCTCCGCGTGCTCCAGCAGCCGCAGCGCCTCCTCCGGCGGATTCTGCAAGTCGTCGTCCAGGGTAATCACATACCGCCCGTCCGCATGGCGCAAGCCTTCCAACACCGCGTGGTGCTCCCCAAAATTGCGCGCCAAATCCACCAGCACCACCCCAAAAGGCAGCCCCTCCAACTGCCCCTGCACCGCCGCCAAAGTCCCATCCGTGCTGCCGTCATTCACCAACACCACATTAAACCCGCCCGCCACTTCCAGCCCCCGAAAGGCCCCCAACAAACGATTCACCCCCCCGCCCGTAAAATAGAGCGGAATCACAAAGCTAACGCGGGGTGCAGGACAGTCAGACACAGGCTTGTGGTTCAAAGGCGTTGCCAAAGAGAATCCCACCCTTCCAGGCAGGCCGCCTCCCTTGCCAGCCCAAAATTGGAAAAATCTAACCGCTCACCGGCCAGGCCCGCACCGCCTCAATCGTGAAATCCACCGCCGCCTCACTCAGCCAAGGATGCAGCGGCAAACTCAGGATTTCCGCCACCGCCCGCTCAGTCTCCCGCAGCCCCGGCGACTGCCCCGCAAAGCCCGCATACCCCGCCTGTTGATGCACCGCCGCCGGATAGTGCCGCGCCACCGGAATGCCCAACTCTAGCAAATACTCCATCAAGGCGTCCCGCTGCGGCGACCGCACCACGTGCAGGTGAAACGCATGCGTACAGCCCTCCCGCACCGTCGGCGCCGCCACCAGCGAATGCCCCGCCAGCCCCTCCCGATACCGCGCCGCCAGCGCCTGCCGCCGCGCCACACTCTCCGCCAAATCCCCCAACTTCACCCGCAAAATCGCCGCCTGCAGCTCATCCAACCGGCTGTTCACCCCCTCCACCGCGCTCAAATAGCGCTCCCGCCACCCATACTGCCGAATCTCCCGCATCCGCTCCGCCAAGGCCGCGTCATCCGTCGTGATCGCCCCCGCATCCCCAATCGCCCCCAGGTTTTTCGTCGGATAAAAACTAAAGGCCGCCCCCCGCGCCAGCGACCCCACCCGCCGCCCCCCCAGCGTCGCCCCATGCGATTGCGCCCCGTCTTCTAACAACACCAAGCCCTCCCGCTGGCAAATCGCCGCCAGCCGCTCCATGTCCGCCGGATGCCCATAAATATGCACCGCCAGCACCGCCTTCACCCGCCCGCCCGCCGGCCCCCGCAGCGCCGCCTCTAAACTGTCCGGGCACAGCGTAAAGCTCGCCGCTTCCAAGTCCACATAAACCGGATCCGCCCCCGCCCGGCGAATCGCCGAAATGCTCGCCACCGCCGTGTGCGACGGCACCGCCACCGCATCCCCGCAGCCAATCCCCAGCCCCCGCAACAACAACTCAATCGCATCCGTGCCATTGGCCACCCCAATGGCCTCGCCCACCCCACACCACGCCGCCCATTCCGCCTCAAACTGCGCCACCTCGCCCCCCAAAATATAATGCCCCCCCCGCATCACCCCGGCCGTGGCCTCCACCAAAGCCGCCTCCCGGCGGCGAAAATCTTCAACCGGATAAGCCGTGAAAAGCGGATGCGTCGCTGCCATAAAAAAGCCCCTCCCATCACCTCCCCACACCCCGCAGGCAAGCCGCAAATTGCCCTAGCAGGGCGCTTTTCCTCGACACCCCTCTCTTGCGCACCCCCTCCTTCCTGACTTAAGAACCAGCGTGCCTCTCCGCCGCCTCCTCAACGCTTGGCCCGCCCTCGCCGCGCTCCTCCTCCTCGGCGGATCCGTCTGGCTGATCCTCCCCAACCTCGTCGTCGCCATCGACGACGATTTTTGGTATCTCCGCTCCGTCGTCAGCACCATCCAAAAAGGTCGCCCCTGGACCGATCATTGGCTCACCCCCTGGAGCGCCTCCCCGACCAGCCTTTCCGCCCTGCTCTACACCCTGAGCGGCAGCTTCCACTTCGCCATCCACTTCCAACTCGCCGCCTGCGCCGGCCTCACCGCCCTCTTCGCCACCCGCTTTTTCCAACGCCAGGGCACCCCTCCCCTCCTCGCTCTCACCACCTCCCTGCTCGTCCTCGCCACCCCCACGGTGCTCTTCATGTTTCTCATGTTCACCGGCGTCGCCCTCTACATGGCCTGCCTCTGGGCCTGCCTGCTCCTCGCCGACCGCCGCCAGTGGCTCTGGTTTCTCCTGCCCTGGGCCCTCGCCCTAGCCTCCCGCCAGAGCGCCCTCGCCTGGCTCGCCCTCCCCGGCTGGGCCTTCCTCCAGGAAGCCAAAACCCAGCGCCGCCTTCTCCCCTGGACCCCCACCTCCCGCCGCCTCCTCGCCCTCTTCCTCGCCGCCGCCGCCACCTTCCTCGCCCTCAAGCTGGGAATGAACCCCACCGCCGCCCAACAACTGGTGATGGGCGGCCTCAGCCAGGCCCTCTTTTCTCCCAACAGCGCCATTCCCGCCGCCCTCGGCCTCCTCGCCTTCCTCGCCGGACTCTCCGTCAGCAGCCTCCTCCGCAGCTTCACCGGAAACGCCCCTTCCCGCCGCCGTCTCCTCCTCCTCCCCCTCCTCGCCGCCGCCGGTGCCGGCGGCGCCCTCTGGTTCCGCGCCCAAACCCTCAACACTCACGACTGCTACAGCGACCCCTACTCCAACCTCGCCCTCCCCCTCCTCGGCAGCCTCCTCGGGGCCGCCCTCGCCCTCGGCGGCTCCCGCCCCCGCGCCGATGCCTCCCTCGCCGCCCTCGCCTCCATCCTCCTCGTCGCCCTCTACCACGGACACTTCGACTACTACTTCAACGACGCCCTCTTCTTCGGCCTCGCCGCCGCATTCCCCACCTCCCCTACCTCCCATACTTCCCATACCTCCCCCAACGCCAGCCGACCGCGCCGCCGCCTCGCCGCCGCCCTCCTCCTCGCCACCGGCCTCAGCGCCACCGCCTGGCACGCCTGCAGCGCCGTGCGCCTGCGCGCCCAGCAAGAGCGCACCGCCGCCCTCACCATCCTCTACGAACAAGCCTTCCGCCACGGCCTCCTCGCCCCGGAAAACGTCGGCATGGCCAGCTTCGGCTACCTCGGCTGGCTCTTTCAAGACTACTACAGCGCCCACGACGGCCGCCTCCACCCCATCCTCGGCGGCTTCTGCCGCTACGCCCAAATCTGGGACCAAGGCCGCGGCACCGGCATCATCGCCACCCTCCCCCCCTCCCTCCGCCCCTGGCGCCACCTCATCCCCACCCGCAACCGCGCCGCCCTCCGCGACGCCCCCGGCGTCCCCATCCTCCAGGAAATCCGGCGACCCCTCTTTCCCGGCCACCCCATCCGCTACGCCCTCCTCCACCAAGCCTCCCAGGAGCGCCTCCCCGGCAGCCTCCCCTTCGACCCCGCTCACTACCAGCGCCCCCCCTTCCCCCTCAACGACGCCGAATGGCGCCAATTCATCCTCCAATCCCCTCCCCTTCCCTAAATCGCCCCCAGATCGCCCCCACCCGCGCCCCACCCGCGCATTTTGCCAGGTAATTTCCGCCAAGCGCTGACCGCGCGCCGTTCGCCAGCAAAGCACCGGGCGCGGCCGAAGGAGACGCGAAACCCCCTCGCAGGGAGCGCAGGCCGCCACCATTTGCGCCACCATTTGCCAGGTAATTTGCCGGGTATACGGGTGCCTGGGGGAAATTCAAGCCTCGCAGAAGGGCTGCTGCCACCAGCGCAGTGCGTTCAGTTGCCATTCGCGCATTTTGCCAGGTAATTTCCGCTAAGCGCTGACCGCGCGCCGTTCGCCAGCAAAGCACCGGGCGCGGCCGAGGAAGACGCGAAACCCCTCGCTGCCGCGGCGCAATCGCTTGTGATGCCGCCATCGGCCAGGTCATCGGCTCTGCCCAAAGCCCCAAAGGGGCACACCAAGGCAGCCCAAGGCCACGCCATGGGTTTGCAACGCCCTGGGTTTCTGCGCCCTTTGCAAGGTGCGACATCCAAGGAAGCCCAACACGCCATGGGTTTGCAACGCCCTGGGTTTCTGCGCCCCGTCGGGGCAGATCGGCAGCCCTTTCCGAGCATACCCAGCAAAAAACCAGCCTAGCCGATGGGAACCGAAAGTGGCGCTGGGGCGACCGGGGCTGACGGCACCGCGTGATCAGGGGATCCTGGCCTAGTGCGCCGAGGGCCGACTTGCCTGCCGCCAACCAGCCGCCGCAGTGCGGTCTCTCCTGGAGCCGCCCGCCTCTGCCCGCCTCCGCGCCAGGGCGCGCCGACCCGTGCGCCCTCGACCCTTGCAAACCATCACCCGCCCCTGGGTCCGCACCCGCTTTCACCGGCGCGCCCGCAGGCCCCCCCCGCAGCAGCAACTCCCTCGCATCCGCGCCAAGGGCCAACCCAATGGCCTGGCCAACCCCTCAACGCGCCACCCATGGCGGCTCAAACAGCGCGACCCCGCCCCACCGGCAAGCCCGCAGGGCATTCCCTTCTGCCACCCCCATTTGCCCACCTCTCTGCCCACCTCTCTGCCCACCTCTCTGCCCACCTCTCTGCCCGCCATCTGCCCGCCATCTGCCCGCCACCTGCCCGCCATCTGCCCGCCATCTGCCCGCCACCTGCCCGCCTCACCGCGTCGCCTTCAAGCGGACGAAGCGGCGCGTGCTGGCGGAGAGAATCGTCACCGCGACTTGCTCCGTGGTGGCATCGACGGGGCTGATGGCGATGGTCGCGCCGCCCTGGCCGTCCACGGCTGGCGTCCAGGCCCCAGACAGATCCGCCGTGTGCTCGACGACCTGCACCACCCCAGCCGCCGCCAGTTTCCGCTGGTAGCGGTAGACCACGCTCTGACCCTGGCCACCGGCAGCCGAAACCAGCTCGAGCGCTGGCAAATCCGCGCGCTCCGCAAGCAGCGGATTTCCCCCAAAGAGGAACTCCACCAAGTTGGGCACCCCATCGCCGTCCGGGTCCGCCTTGTCCCCACTGACCGCGACGTCCGCAAGCTGCGCCGCGCTAAAAACCCCCGCCGACCAACTCCGGTAGCCATCCGCAGGAACCCAGTCGACCTGATCGACCCAACCCAAGTCCGCCCCGCCGCTGTCGGACCAATCCTTGTAATAGCGCCAACGCAGCTCATGCGGGCCCGCCGCGAGGCTGTAAGAACACCGAGACCAATCAACCTCGCCACTGATCCGTCCGCTTTGCAGCACGCCGTCGAGGTAAAACTCCAAAAAGTCATAGTCAGCCTCCGAGGACACCTTCCACCAAAAACTCAGCGCCCCTGGTCCCGTGACCGCCGTCTCCAACCAACTTTCCGCGTCATGGCCGATGCCCCCGCTGCGCGCGGCATCGCTGCCATCGTGGGTGACAGCCGTTTGGCTAGTCCACGGCAGACTGCCGCCAACGCTCCAACTGAGGTTTTCGGCCTCGACATCCGAAGGACGGAACGGACCATCCGCCGCCCGATTGACTTGGATCGTGCCCGTGAAAGGCCCCGGAAAACCAGGGCGATCGGATGAATAACTTGCCCCGATCTCATTCCTTAAATGGTCTCGCAAAGCGCTGACCTCCAAAAAGTAGGCGCCCGGTTGCTCTCTCATGCGCATCGGAAAAGAGAGACTATAGGTGCCACTTTGTGCGGTCCCCGCCGTGCGGTGCCTACTCGAAAAAAACTGCTCCGCCACCACGCTAGTGCCGCCCTCCATCCTCCGCGCCACGCGCACATAGCCCTCGCTAAACCCAGCAAGCGTATCGGCGATGTCCAACACCACGTTGATCACCTGATCCGAGGTCGACACATCCACCACACTGGGGGAAACCTGGACACTCTCCAGCACAGGCGGGGCCAGGTCGACCAATCCCGTGTTTTCCACCGCAAGGGAGCGAACCGCACCCAGCGCAAACGAAGTCGGGTGGTCCTCTCCAATCGAAATGTCCTCATCTCCTGCGCTCGGCAGGAGTAGTTCATAGACTTCCAGAGAACCAGGTTTCAGGTAGCGCGGGATCTCGATGGGCACGGCATAGGTGCCGTCCGTCGCGCTGCCAGAGCTGCGCTGCGCCGACGTGAAAAACACTCCATAATCCCCATCGCCCCGCCGCATCCAAAGCTCCCCAAATGAAATCGGATCCACTGATGTAAGCCGAAAGGTAGCCGTGACCGTCGCCGCCGCCGCGCCAACGTCCACGGACGCTTCGGAAAACGCAAAACTGACATTGTACACCGGAGGTGCCGCCACTGCAGTCAACCTTAGCGACACATCGGCCCCAATGTCATTAGACGTGTCGGCAATCGATATCGCATAGCGCGTTCCCGCCACAGCTTGAAAATAGATGCGGCTTTGATACGACCCAAAAGCAAGGGCTCCCGAAACTGACCCCAAGCTCGTGAGCTCCGCGACCGAGGCCCCCGTCCAGAGGCTGGCGCGCGTCTCGTAATCGCCTCCCGTGACGACGAGTCGATACCACCCCGCCTCAGGGGCTAGCCAAGACCACCAAGCCGAAGCAAAATAGCTCTCCGCGTCCTGCGCAGGAGGAAAAACTTCGCCACTTTGCAAGGTAGCCCCATCGTAACTCCCCGTGGCCACCACTCCCACCGTGAGGGCCGTGGCGTCGGCGAACCCATCATTGGCCGGCGGCGGCGGCGCCGCGCGGAGGCGCAAAGTGACCGGCCCCTGATGGTCAGCCCCCAAACCCACCGCCTGAATCGCATAGCTCGTGCCCGCGACCGCTTGGAAGCGAATCGTTCCATACCAAGCTCGGCTAGCCAGGCGGCTTGCCGGCACTTCGTTGAGATTGGATAGGCTCGTTCCGGTGTAGACCGCATGGTAGATGACGATGGGATCGGGATCATCTGCATTGATCTCCGCAGGCCGAAATCCCCCGACGGTTTCCACATCCACCGGCCCACTCGCTGCTGCCGTCCAACTCCACCAGATGGATGGCGATCCCACAGTGCCAAGATCCGGCTCATTTGCTTCCAGCGTGGCTTGCACGTTGCTGCCCGTCGTTTCTACCGGAAAGGCCACCCCGAGGTCGATCCGATTCGCAAAATGATCGTTGGGCGGCGGCGCCGCCACCGCGCAGCCGCAGCCGCACAGGCTGATCAGGCTGATCAGGCTCAGCAGCGCGGTTGCCTGGCTCAAAACGGGGTACAAGAGGTTCATGGGAAGGGGGATCAGTGGAAAAAATGGGAATCAGTAAAGAAGGGCGGGCGCCGGGCGCCGTTTAATGTGGCAAAAAACCTCACGGGGGACTAAGTTAGCGGCGCAGCCCTCTCCGGCCACGCGCCCCAGGGCATCCTGTCCTTCCCCTTGCCCTGGGGTCAGGCTAGGCACGGACCGCGCCGCACCCACCCGCCGCTCACCCTCCCTGTTCACCATGCTCCGCTCGCTTCTCGCCGCCCTCTTCCTGGCCCTGCTCGGGCCCACCGCCCGCGCCGCCTCCCCCAGTCCCCGCCCCAATATCATCCTCTGCATGACCGACGACCAGGGCTGGGGCGATGTCGGCTTTCACGGCCTCACCCACATCAAAACCCCCCACCTCGACGCCCTCGCCGCCGCCGGCCTGCGCCTAGACCGCTTCTACGCCCAGCAAAGCTGCTCCCCCACCCGCGCCAGCATCCTAACCGGCCGCCACCCCAATCGCATGGGCGTCTTCTGGCCCGGCATGCCCCTGCGCCGCACCGAACTCACCCTCGCCCAAGTCGCGCAGCAGCAGGGCTACCGCACCGGCCACTTCGGCAAATGGCACCTCAACGGCGTCGCCGGCCCCGGCCGCGTGATCCCCGAATCCGACCCCCTCTCGCCCCGCCACTGCGGTTTTGATGAATCCTTTTCCGTGAGCAACTATTTCGAAACCGACTGGACCTTCGGCCGCAATGGAATCCCTGAACCCAGCCAAGGCGACGGCTCCGAGGTCGTCATGGCCCAAGCCCTCGCCTTCATCAAAAAACAAGCCGCCGAAAAGCAACCCTTCCTAGCCGCTATCTGGTTTGGCAGCCCCCACGCGCCTCACCGCCCCCTGCCTGCCGACCTCCAAGCTGCGGGCGGCTCTGCCTATTTCGGAGAACTCCTCGCCGTCGACCGCAGCATCGGCACCCTGCGCGCCCGACTCCGCGAGCTCGGCCTAGCCGAAAATACCCTGCTGTGGTTCAACAGCGATAACGGCGGCTGGATCGACCCCGCCCACCCCCAGGCCCACGGCGTCTCCGGCGGCCTGCGCGGCCGCAAAGGCGACATGTGGGAAGGCGGCCTGCGCGTGCCCTGCGCCATCGAATGGCCCGCCCGCATCCGCCAACCAGCCCTCAGCACCATGCCCACCGGTGTCGTCGATATCTTCCCCACCCTCCTCGCCGCCATGCAGGCCCCCGACCCCTCGCCGAGTCGCCCGCTCGACGGCATCAACCTCCTGCCCCTGTTCGACGGCCAGATGACCGTCCGCTCTCAAGCCCTTGGCTTCTGGCAGGCCAATGGCGGCCCACATCCCACCAGCGATTCCGGCCCCGCCGCCTGGACCGATAACCGCTATAAACTTGTAAAATTAGCAAAAAACCGCTATCAATTATATGACCTTCCCGCCGACCCCGCCGAGCAAACCGACCTCGCGCCAAGCCATCCCGAAATCGCCGCTCCCCTCCAAGCGGACCTCGAGGTCTGGCAGCAATCCGTCCTGCGCAGCTTAGCGGGCCAGGACGCCCCAGCCCCCCGCCCCGCAGAGCGCCCCCTCCTCAAGGACTAAAAACTCGAGGACATCCAAAACGCACCCCCTCCCGCGACCTCGACCACTTCGCCGACACCCCCTGGAATGAGGCTGGCCAATGGTCGGAAACTCCGCCATGCTGCACGCCTATGAAATGTTGCGGCCTCCTCCTCCCGCTGGCTTTAGCCTTAGCTCCCCGTCTCCTGCTCGCGGGGGATCTCGCTGCGCCCGCGCCATTGCCGCTCGCCGATTCGCCCGCCCTCGCCGGAGCAGCCGCCTGGCCCGAGTGGCGCGGCCCAGGGGCCCAGGGGCACAGCGCCAGCACTCACCTCGCGCTGCAGTGGAGCGAGACCGGGCCGCTCACTTGGCGCTGCCCCCTCCCCGGCCGCGGTTGGTCCTCGCCAGTCCTCGCAAGCGGCTTGGCCTGGATGACCACCGCCATGGAAACCCCCGCCAGCCCCGAGGAGTCCGCCCGGCGCCTCCAAGGCAACACCGGAGACCAGCCCCTCAATCTTTTAGCCAAAGTCGAACTCCGCGCCCTCGGCGTCGACATCGCCACCGGAAAACTCCTCCACAACGTCCTCCTCCTCGAAAAGCGCGAACCCCAATGGGTCCATCAACTCAATAGCTACGCCTCCCCCAGCCCCGTCTACGCCGACGGCCGCCTCTATTGCCACTTCGGCACCTTGGGAACCGCCTGCCTCGACACCGCAAACCAAAAAGTAGTCTGGACCAACCAGTCCCCCGAACTGGAAATCATGCACGAAAACGGCCCCGGCTCCTCCCCCGTGGTGGTCGATGACCGGGTCATTTTTCACTTGGACGGCAGCGACCGCCAATCCGTCGCCGCCCTCGACGCCGCCACCGGCAAGATCCTCTGGCAGACCCCGCGCAGCGGCCCCATGCACGACAATCCCCAATACAAAAAAAGCTATGGCACCCCCCTGCTGATCACCGCCCAAGGCCGCCGCCAACTCATTTCCACCGGCTCCGACTGGCTCTATAGCTACGATCCTAGCAACGGCACAGAACTCTGGAAGCTGTCCTACGGCGACCTCGGCTTCAGCATCACCCCCCGGCCCGTCTTCGGCGAGGGCTGGCTCTACCTCGCCACCGGCTATGGCAAAAGCCGCGTCCTCGCCGTCAATCTCGAAGCCAAACCAGAGATCGCCTGGAACGTCGACAAGGGTGCCCCCACCATGTCCTCGCCTCTGTTAGCAGGCGGCCTGCTCTATTTTGTCAATGACGGCGGCATGCTCAGCTGCGTCGACGCCCGCACCGGCGAGGAAGTGTACCGCGAACGCCTCGGCGAGCCCTGCTCCGCCAGCCCCCTAGCCGCCCCCGGCCGCATCTACATCCCCGGCCGCGAGGGCCGCACCTTCGTCATCAAGTCCGGCCGCCACTTCGAACTCCTCGCCACCAACCACCTCGACGGCCAACAATTCGCTAGCTTCGCCGTCGCCGGCGACTCCCTCTTCATCCGCACCGATCAGGCCCTCTACCGCCTGCCCCCTCAATGATCCGCTGCCCCCAGTGAACGCCCCCCCAATGGAAAACCCCGCCCCCACTGGCGTAATGATGTCCGTGCCCCGCTTCCGCTTCCTTCCCCTCCTCCTCCTCGCCTCCGCCCCCGCCCCCGCCTTCTGGGCGGCGGAGCTGGACTTCAATCGCGACATCCGCCCCATCCTCTCGGAAAATTGCTTCTATTGCCACGGCCAAGACGGCAACAAACGAAAGGCCGAACTGCGCCTCGACGAACGCCCCGCCGCCCTCGAAAAAAAAGCCATCGTGCCCGGCGACCCCGCCGCTAGCGAACTAGTCAAACGCCTCTTCTCCGCCGACCCCGAGGAGGTCATGCCGCCCCCCGACTCCCACCGCCACCTCAGCCCCGCCCAGCGCCTCACCCTCAAACAGTGGATCGCCGAGGGCGCCCCCTACGCCCCCCATTGGGCCTTCGTCGCCCCCGTGCGCCCCACCCCGCCCGAAGTCCACGACAAGGCCTGGCCGCGCCATCCCATCGACCACTTTATCCTCGCCAAACTCGAAGCCAGCGGGCTCGCCCCCTCCCCCGAGGCCGACCGCAGCACCCTGTTGCGCCGCCTCCACCTCGACCTCACCGGCTTGCCCCCTTCCCTTGAAGAACAAGAAACTTTCCTCGCCGATCCCTCGCCCCAGGCCTACGAACAACTCGTCGACCGCCTCCTCGCCTCCCCTCACTTCGGCGAGCGCTTCGCCCTGCCCTGGCTCGACGCCGCCCGCTACGCCGACAGCAACGGCTTTCAGCAAGACGGCGACACCCACCAATACCTCTGGCGGGATTGGGTAGTGCGCGCCCTCAACGCCGACATGCCCTTCGACCAGTTTTCTATTGAACAACTTGCCGGCGACCTCCTCCCCCAACCCAGCGAAGACCAACTCGTCGCCACCGCCTTCAACCGCAACCACCTCCTCAATGGCGAAGGCGGTGCCATCGCCGAAGAACAACGCAACGTCATTCTCTTCGACCGCGTCGACACCACCGCCACCACCTGGATGGGCCTAACCGTGGCCTGCGCCCAGTGCCACGATCACAAATACGACCCCATCACCATGCGAGATTACTACTCCATGATGGCGCTCTTCAACAACGTCCCCGAAAGCGGCGTCCCCAGCGGAGGCGGCCAATACCGCATCGCCGATCCCGCCATTCCCGTCGGCAACCCCACCGAAAAGGCCAAACTTCAAGAGCTAGAGGCCGCCTCCCAGCAAGCCCGCGCCGAGGCCGAACGCCGCGCCGCCAGCCCCGAAACCCTCGCGGCCTTGGCGGCGACCGAACAAGAACTTGCTAGGGAAACTCCGGTCGCTTGGCAAGTGCTCGCGCCCACCGCCCTCAGCGCCACCGACGGCGTGCAACTCAAAGTCCTCGAAGACCAATCCATTTTCGCCGAAGGCCCGCGCCCAGATAAGGCTAACTACACCCTAACCCTGCCCAGCTCCGCCCTGCCCGTCCGCGGATTCCGCATCGAAACCATCCCCGACGACCGCCTCCCCTCCAAGGGCGCCGGCCGCTCCGACAGCGGCAACGCCGTCCTCACCAAACTCAAAATCATGGTCGGCGGCCAGGAAATCCGCGCCCATGCCGCCAGCGCCACTTATAGCCAAGGCGGCTTCAGCCCGCAGGGCACTATCGACGACGACCCCGCCACCGCCTGGGCCTTCCACCCCGACACCGCCAAACCCCACGAACTCATCGTCCAAACCACCGACCCCATCCCCGCCCAGCTCCCCGTCGAACTAACTTTTGAATTCCAATCCGATAACAAACAGCACCAACTAGGCCGCTTCCGCGTCGCCGCCACCGCCAGCCCTCAGCCCGCTACCCGCCAAGCCCTCGCCGATCCCCTGCGCGCCATCCTCGCCAAGGCCGCCCCACAGCGCTCCCCCGAAGAAGCCGCGCAGCTGCGCGAATACGTTTCCAAAAACCGGGCCCCCGCCGCCCTAACCGAAGCCCGACGCCTCGCCGCCGCCGCCGAAAAAGCCCACAACGACTTCCGCCAAGGCCTCCCCCGCGTCATGGTGATGTCCGACGCCCAGCCCCGCCAAACCAAAATTCTCGACCGCGGCAGCTACCTCACCCCCCGCGAAGACGTCACTGGCGGCACCCCCGGCTTCCTTCCCGCCCTAACCGCAGACGCCCCGCGCAACCGCCTCGGCTTCGCCCAGTGGCTCTTCCGCCCCGACCACCCCCTCACCGCCCGCGTCCAGGTCAACCGCTTGTGGCAATACCTCTTCGGCATCGGCCTCGTCAAGACCGCCGAAGACCTCGGCGTGCAAAGCGAAATGCCCCAGCACGGCCCCCTCCTCGATTGGTTAGCAGTCGAATTCCGCGAGCGCGGCTGGAGCCAAAAACACCTCCTCCGCCTCCTCCTCACCAGCAGCAGCTACCGGCAAAGCAGCCGCGTCAGCCCCACCCTCTGGCAACGCGACCCAGAAAATCGCCTGCTCGCCCGCGCCGCCCGCTTCCGCCTGCCCTCTCTCCTGCTCCGCGACCTCGCCCTCTCCTCTAGCGGATTGCTCCAAACCCAACTCGGCGGAAAACCCGTCTATCCCTACCAACCCGACTCCGTTTGGGAAACCCTCGCCATCACCAAAGAACGCGACTTCACCTACCCCGCCTCCAGCGGCCCCGACCTCTACCGCCGCAGCCTCTACACCTTCTGGCGCCGCACCATCGGGCCCGTCAATATGTTCGACGCCTCCCCCCGCCAATCTTGCAAAGTCCGCCTCGCGGTGACCTCCACGCCCCTCCACGCCCTAACTACCCTCAACGACCTCACCTGGAGCGAGTCCGCCCGAGTCCTCGCCGAGCAAGCCCTCCTAACTTCTCCCGACCGCTCCGCCCAACTGGCCTGGGCCACCCGCCGCATTCTCTCGCGCCCGCCCACTCCTTCCGACCTCGCCGCCCTCACCCTACTCTTTGAAAGACAACGCGCCCACTACGCCGCCGACCTCCCCGCCGCCGCCGCTTTCATCGCCGTGGGGGGCGCCCCGCGCAATGCCGCCCTCGCCCCCGCCGAACACGCCGCCATGGCCGCCACCTGCCTAGCGCTCCTCAACCTCGACGAAGCCCTCACCCGCCAATAAGCGCCCTGCCGCCCCTCCCCTCCCGCGCCGCCAGAGCCCGCCCCAAACTCCCCTCCCCCTTCCCCCCATGAACCCCTTCGAACACAACCACCACCGCGTCACCCGCCGACAATTTTTCGGCCGCAGCGCCGCCGGACTCGGCGGAGTCGCCCTCGCCTCCCTCTTCCAACAAGAAGCCCGCGCCGCCGCCCACAGCGGCCAACCCGGCCTCCCCGGCCTGCCCCACTTCGCCCCCAAAGCCAAACGCGTCGTCTGCCTCTGGCAAGGCGGTGCCCCCTCCCACGTCGACCTCTTCGACCCCAAGCCCAAGCTCTACGACATGGCCGGACAGGACATCCCCGCCAGCGTGCGCGGCACCACCCGCCTCTCCACCATGTCCTCCGGCAACAACCGCTGGCCCATCGTTCCCGCCATCAAACCCTTCCAGCGCTACGGCCAAAGCGGCACCGAAATCAGCTCCCTGCTCCCCGGCATCGGCTCCATCGCCGACGACATCTGCGTCGTGCGCACCATGAACACCGAGGCCGTCAACCACGCCCCCGGGGTCACCTTCTTCATGACCGGCTCCCAAGTGCCCGGCCGTCCTAGCATGGGTGCCTGGCTCGCCTATGGGCTAGGCTGCTCCTCCAGCGACCTCCCCGCCTTCGTGGCCATGACCTCCTCCGACAAGGGCCGCACCTGCGGCCAACTCTTCTTCGATTACTATTGGGGCGCCGGCTTCCTCCCTAGCCGCTATCAAGGGGTGCGCTTCCGCAACACCGGCGATCCCGTCCCCTACCTGGAAAACCCGCCCGGCGTCAGCCGCGGTGCCCGCCGCCTCATGCTCGACGACCTCCAGGCCATGAACGCCGCTCACCTCGCCGATTACGGCGACCCCGAAATTGATACCCGCATCTCCCAATACGAAATGGCCTTCCGCATGCAGGCCAGCGTCCCCGACCTCCTCGATTTCTCTAACGAACCCAAAAGCGTCCTAGAAATGTATGGCCCCGACGTCCTCACCAAAGGAAGCTATGCCAACAATTGCCTGATCGCCCGCCGCCTCCTCGAGCGCGGCGTCCGCTTCGTCCAACTCATGCACAGCGGCTGGGACCAACACGGCAACCTCCACACCCAACTCGCCGAACAGTGCCGCGACACCGACCTCCCCAGCGCCGCCCTCGTCAAAGACCTCAAACAGCGCGGCCTGCTCGACGACACCCTCGTCACCTGGGGCGGAGAATTCGGCCGCACCCCCTTCGGCCAAGGCGATCCCGCCAAACCCACCGGCCGCGACCACTTCGGCCGCGCCTACAGTTGGTGGATGGCCGGCGGCGGCGTCAAACCCGGCACCACCTACGGCGAAACCGACGACTTCGCCTGGAACATCAACCGAGACCCCGTTCACGTCCACGACCTCCAAGCCACCATGATGCACCTCTGCGGCATCAACCACGAAGCCCACACCTTCCGCTATCAAGGCCGCCAGTTCCGCCTCACCGATGTCCACGGAACCGTGGTCAAAGGATTGTTAGCCTAAAAGCGGTAGTTTTTAGGGTTAGCCTAAGTGCCGCGCCGGATTTAAACCGGGAATGGGCGCAGTTCCGCCCACCGCCCACCGCCCACCGCCTAGCGCTTGCGCTTGCCCCCGCCGCCGGGGCGCCCCATCTGGCCAAACTTGCTGCCCCCCGAATGCTTGCCCCCGCCCATCCCGGGCATCCCCCCAAGCTTGCTGAAATCAGGCATGCCGCCACCGCCCAGGCCGCCCATGGCGCCACCACCCAAGCCCCCCAGGCCACCTAACCCTCCCGCGCCCCCCATCATCTTGGCCATCTGACCCATCTTGCCAGGGTTCTTCATCAGTTTGCGCATGTCGCCGAATTGCTGCAACATGCCATTGAGCTCATTGACGGTGCGCCCCGCTCCCGCCGCAATCCGGGCGCGGCGCTTGCTATTGAGAATCTCCGGCCGCTTCCGCTCCTTCGGCGTCATCGACAAAATCAATGCCTCAATGTGCAGCAACTTGCGGTCATCCACCTGAGTCTTCATCTCTTTAATCTTGCTCCCCACCCCCGGCAGCAAGCTGAGCAAACCCATCATCCCCCCCGCCCCTGACGTCAGCTTCTTCATCATCTTCAGCTGCCCCAGGAAGTCGTTGAAATCAAAATCCGACGCCGTCATCCGCTCCATCATCTTCATGGCATCCGCCTCGTCGATGGCCTCCGCCGCCTGCTCCACCAAGCCCACAATGTCCCCCATCCCCAAAATGCGCTGCGCCATCCGGTCCGGCACAAACACATCCAATTGATGCATCTTCTCCCCCATCCCCGCATACTTGATCGGCTGCTGGGTCACTCGCCGCATCGACAGCGCCGCCCCGCCCCGCGCATCCCCATCAAGCTTGGTGAGGACAATGCCGGTGACCCCAATGGCTTCATGGAACGTCTTGGCCACACTCACGGCCTGCTGCCCCGTGGCCGCGTCCGCCACTAGCAATACCTCGCGGGGCTTGAGCAGTTGGCGCAATTCCTTGAGCTCCCCAATGAGGGCCTCGTCCACCTCTTGGCGGCCTGCGGTATCGAAAATGATCACGTCAGCGCGCTGCTCCACAATCCACGCCTCCGCCGCCTGCGCCGCCCGCAGCACCTTGGTTTCTCCCGCAGCCGGTTGATAAACGGGCACCTCAATTTCGCGCCCCAAGGTCGCCAACTGCTCCACCGCCGCTGGCCGGTAGAGGTCCAGCGCCACCAGCACCGGGCGGCGCCCTTCCTTCTTTAACTTCAGCGCTAACTTAGCCGAAGTGGTCGTCTTTCCCGCTCCATTGAGCCCTACCATCATGATCCGCGCCGGCGGCGTCAGGTCCAAGGGCACCGCATCGCCTCCCAACAGCGCCGTGATCTCATCGTGGAAAATCTTGATCAGCTGCTGGCCCGGCGTCACACTTTTCAGCACCTCCACCCCCAAGGCCTTCTCTTTGACCGCCGCCAAAAAATCCCGCGTCACCGCGAAATCCACATCGGCTTCCAGCAAGGCCAAGCGCACTTCGCGCAAAGCATCGCTCACATTGCTCTCGCTGATTTTGCCCAAGCCGCGCAGGCGGCGAAAGACTCCTTCAAAGGTTTCGGTCAGGGTTCCAAACATGGTAATTTTAAGGGGAAGGGGAAAGGGCTGCGCCAGGCGCGGGCAAAGGCGGTGCCGCGCTCATGGCACCTTCTGGGGTCACCGCCGCCTCCAGCACCGGGGGCGGCTCCGGCAAATAGCGCGCCACCAAATCCACCGCAAAGTGCCAGTTCACCGCATCCGCCTTGGCCTCCCCCAGGCGCTTGAAGGTCACAAAAACCTGGCACTCCGGCGCCCGCAAGGCTTCACGTATCTGATAGGAAATCTTCCCCGCCACCGCATCGTACTCCGCCGGCACCGTTCCAAAACCGGCTATCTTCATGACCACCGTAGCAGGGTCAATCCCCACCAACTTGGAGACATCGACCTCAATCAGCGGCAGCCGCTCCGCCACCGTGGCGTCCGGCGGCGGACGCGTGCTCACCAGAGATTCACCCTCCGGCCCGCCCAACAAGGACTTCGCCAAATCGCCCCCCGAAGTCCCGCGCGAACTGACCGCGCGGCGAAAATTGGCATTGCTCGGGTCGTTGCCTAAAATGATATAGCGCGCCAATGTCGTCGCCGGCATGTCCCACGTGACCTTGGCCGGATTGACCGTGAACAAAGCTTCATAGCCCGCTTCCTTGCCGATCTCCTGCTCGCGCTCCGTATTGTACCCCCCCGGATAGGCATAGGTGCGCACCGGCTGCGCCAACAGATCCTCCAGAAACTGCTTGGAATCCTTCAGCTCGCTTCGCAAAAAGGTGTCCGCCTCCTCCGGCGACTTCCGCTCCAAGCCTCGAATGCGCGACGGCAAGGGATGACTCACGCTATGACTCCCCGCCTCCCCCCCGTTCGCCATCAACTCCCGGATCTCCGGAGTCGTCAGGGCCCGCCCCCCTCCGTTGACGAAACGCTTATATAAAAAGATCGTAAAAGGATAGCCAAACTCCTTGAGCACCGGAAAAGCGAGGCGGTGCACGCTCTTCCAGCCATCATCCATCGTCAGCACCACGCTGGGATCCGCAATGTCCTTCTCCCCGCGCCGCCAGGCCAAAAAATCACTCATCGATATCACCGGCAACCCCGCGTCCCGCAAGGCCTGCATCTGATCCCGGAAATGCTCAATGTTGATCTCCATCGGATTGCGCGACTTCCCCGTGGTAAAGTCGTGGTACCCTAACACGATAACCTGCGCCGACTTGTTGATCGTCAGCGCCGGCACCGCCGGGTCTATGGGCGGCTCCACTGCCGCCGTCACCGCCTTGGGATCAGCCACAATCTCCGGAACCAGGTTCACCGGCTCGGGCGGAGGCACCGGGCGAATCCGATCGCAGCCCGCCAGCAGCCCAGCGGCCAGCACCAGCGCAGCCCAAGGCCGCACCGCAGTGCGGAACACAAGAAACAAGGGGCAACAGGGGCGCAGCGGCGGCATCCGAAAAACAGGGCAAAGAAGAAACCGCACCCTACGCAGTCACCCGCCAAATGCAACGCGCCCCTTGCAGCGGAATTTTCCAGGAGCGCACCGCCAGTTTGTCGCTACCATGCCGACCATGCTCCGCAAAACCAAAATCATCGCCACCCTCGGGCCCGCCACGGATTCCCCCGCTGTGCTCAAGGAATTGATCCTCGCCGGAGCCAACGTTTTCCGCCTCAACATGAGCCACGCCCCCCCCGAGTGGTGCCGCCTCGTCACCGAGCGAGTGCGCCACGCCGCCGCCGCCGCCGACCGCGACGTCGGCGTCCTCATGGACCTCCGCGGCCCCACCATCCGCACCGGCGACCTCCCCATCCCCCACAGCCTCCAGCCCGGCGACACCGTCGAATTCACCCTATCCGACGCCGCCCCCACCCTCCCCATCTCCACCAGCGTCAATTACCCCGGCCTCCACGCCGACCTCCAACCCGGCGACACCGTGCTCGTCGACAACGGCATCCTCCAAATGCGCGTCGTCAGCACCGCCCCCGAACGCGTCGTCTGCACCGTCCTCAACCAAGGCCAACTCGGCTCCCGCCGCCACATCAACCTCCCCGGCATCAAGGTCAATCTCCCCCCCCTCACCGCCAAAGACGATCACGACATGAAACTCGCCGCCGACATCGGCATCGACTTCGTCGCCATGTCCTTCGTCCGCGACGCCTCCCACCTCCACCTCCTCCGCGCCCAATTGGCCGAACTAGGCTCCCCCGCCCGCATCGTCGCCAAAATCGAAGACCAACAAGCCGTCCTCCACCTCGACGAAATCATCGAAGCCGCCGACCTCGTCATGGTCGCCCGCGGCGACCTCGGCATCGAAGTCCACCTCGAAGAATTGCCCGTGCTGCAACGGAAAATTGTCAGCAAATGCGTCGCCCGCGGCCGCAGCGTCATCGTGGCCACCCACATGCTCGAAAGCATGATTCACCACCCCGTCCCCACCCGGGCCGAAGTCACCGACGTCGCCAACGCCGTCTTCGAGGAAGCCGACGCCATCATGCTCAGCGGCGAAACCAGCAGCGGTGCCTGGCCAGTCCGCTGCGTCGAGGTCATGGACAAAATCGCCCGCCGCGTCGAAGAGGACACCACCCGCGCCGAAAACCCCGCCCGCGCCGCCGTGCCGGAAAATGACAAACAGCGCATTGTCAAGCACGCCGTCGCCCTAGCCGACTCTCTAACGAATGCCGTAATCATCGTCTTCACGGCTCGCGGGGTCCTCGCGCGCTACGCCGCCTGGTTCCGCCCCGCCCTGGCCCCCATCTTCGCCTTCACCCCTAGCGCCGCCGTCGCCCGCGGACTGCACCTCTGCCGCGCCGTGCAACCCTATGTGCTCAGTTTCAACCCCGGACAACCCCACGAAACCATCGCCGCCGCCATGGCTTTCCTCAAAGATCACCACCACATCGTCCCCGGCCAAACCCTCGTCATCATCAGCGATGTCCTGCAGGGCGAATTCACCGTCGACTCCATCCTCGTGCAGCAAGCCTAAACCCGCCCCGGCCCTCGCCTTGCAGGCTCCTCCCCACCCGCTACCCTCCCCCAACCGCGTTCCCCCGGCCTCCCCTCCCATGGCTTCTCCCCTGCTTTCCCGCCTGTCCCGCGCCCTGACCGCCGCTTGCCTGCTCGCCGCCGCCGCCTGTAGCCAGCGCGCCACCGCGCCCGCCGACCTCGTCTTCATCAACGGTGCCGAAGTCGGCTCCATCGACCCCTCTCAAGTCAGCTCCCAGGTCGACGGGCGAGTCGTCACCTCCCTCTTCGAAGGCCTCATGCGCTACAACGCCCAAGGCCGCGCCGAACCCGGCGTCTCCACCGGCCCCACCCTTTCCCCCGACGGCCGCACCTACACCTTCCCCCTCCGCGCCAACGCCCGCTGGAGCAATGGAGAGCCCGTCACCTCCCAAGACTTCCTCCGCTCCTGGCACCGCTTCCTCCTCCCCGCCACCGCCGCCGACTACGCCTCCATCTTCTATTGCATCAAAAACGCCGAACCCTTCAACACCGGTAAAATCACCGACTTCACCCAAGTCGGCATCCAAGCCCCCGACCCCCTCACCCTCGTGGTGACCTTGGAAAATCCCGTGCCCTATTTCAATGACCTGGTGGCCTTCATGGCCTTCTGCCCCATCCACCTCCCCTCCCTCGAAGCCCTCGGCGCCGCCTACTTCAAACCAGGTCACCTCGTCGGCAATGGACCCTACCAACTCCAAGAATGGCGCCTCAACGACCGCATCCGCCTCGCGCGCAGCCCCACCTATTGGGACGCCCCTAACGTCGCCATGGCCACCGTCGACGTCCTCCCCATCGATAACCCCGCCACCGCCGTCAACCTCTTCCTCACCAACGGCGCCGACCTCATGATGGATAAAGGCCTCATCCCTAACGCCCTCGCTGACGAATTGCGCAAAAAACCCTACTTCCATCACAAACCCTTCCTCGCCACCTGGTTCATCCGCTTCAACGCCCTCCGCAAACCCTACGACGACCCCCGCGTCCGCCAAGCCCTCACCCTCGTGCTCGACCGCGACCGCATCGTCAATGCCGTCACCCGCCTCGGCGAAGTCCCCGCCTTTTCCATCACCCCACCCGGCGCCGGCGACAACTACCAGCCCCCCGCCGGCCTAGCCCCAGACATCGCCCTAGCCAAAAAACTCCTCGCCGAAGCCGGCTTCCCCCAAGGCCGCGGCTTCCCCGTCCTCAACTTCCTCTACCCCAATAAATTCCCCTCCGACCGCGGCATCGCCGTCGAACTCCAATCCATGTGGCAACGCCACCTCGGCATCACCGTAGCCCTCACTAGCCAAGAATATAAAACCTACCTCGACTCCCAAAAGAAAGTCGACTACGACGTCAGCCGCTCCAGTTGGGTAGGCGACTACAACGACCCCAATACCTTTCTCGACATGTTCCTCACCACCAGCGGCAACAACCGCACCGGCTGGGCCAGCGCCGCCTACGACCACCTGATCGCCCAAGCCGCCTCCGAAGCCGACCCCACCAAGCGCTACGCCATCCTCCGCCAAGCCGAAACCCAATTGATCGAAACCGAATGCGTCATCGCCCCCGTCTACCACTACGTCGGCGTGCAATTCTACCAACCCGACCTCCTCGGAGGCGTCGAAGCAAACCTCACCGACGAACACCCCCTGCGCTGCCTCTTCTGGAAAAAGCCGCCCCCCCGCCTCCAGGCCCCCTAGTCCTCCCGCCTTCCCTGACAAATCCATCTCGATGGGGACCGCAGGAATGCTATCATAGCCAAGACTGCCCCCTGTCCAGCCATCCAGACCTACCAGGCCAACCTGGTAGCTGAGGCAAAAGTCGGCCGAATATTTTTCTAAGTGCGAATAAATAGCCCCGTAGGGACCCCTCTTTTACCAGTTTCAGGGCCTTTGTCAATCCATCTCATGATCGCTGGAATGCGCTAAACCCTGGGGAGTTAGGGGGGCTATCCCCCCATTTTCAACAACCATGCGCAGCCACAAAAATTTTGGATAGTTAGTCGCAATTCCCTCTTCCCACCAGCCCGCCGTCTCCCATCCCATCCTCCGTTTTTGGCCCGTTTTTACTCTCGTTACCGCAGGTGAATGGCCGATCAGGTCGCTCTCCAGATGTGACCGCAAAAAGTCCACGAATGTTATTGCGAATCTAATGGTACCGTATACAGTTGAGCATCAATCACTTGCGTCGAAGAATGCGCCACTACATCACCCCTGACGACC